>JBHGBB010000236.1:0-5230 GCA_041946755.1 bacterium
GAATCAGATTGGCAGCCTGCCAATCTGATTTTATAGAGTGTATATTGTAGTATTCGACGCCACTATAGTACCGCAGGTTGTTAACCTGCCCCTGTCTCCATTTTCTTAGAAACAGTGATATAATGCATATATAAATACCTAATCTTTTTATTTATGCAAAAAACAGATGGCAGGCATGTCACCCCAAATCTGTTTTTTATAATAGACGGCATGACTTAATTGAAGCTCTAGTTTTTCTGATGAAGGCCTAACAAATAAAATCGAACTATCAACCGAATATTGAAGATTATTGATAATTTCATCGTCAGGAATATCGAATCGGTAAGGAGGAATATTCCATTCATAGGTTTGCCAACTATGCGGTGGAACCCGGTCGTAGAATAAGATAAAAATATGGGGTGCCCCAAACTGTTGGGAAACAACTATCTCCTGATACTGTGGTTTAACCGTATCCAGATATGTTACCGCTTGTTTCCAGCCATAATCCCAAGCTGGCGCGCTATATATGGGATACCGATAGAAATATGCCATCAGTAACCAATCAATATTAGCTACTATAAGTATAATAATTACTATTGGTACAATAATATATTTATTTTGTTTTGTACAAGCAAACGGTTTAAATTCCAAACATTTATTTAGCCCAATCGCTGCCATAATCGAAAATACCGGGAGTGCACAAATCGACCGTAACGCATGCGGAATCCCTTCATTAGTTAAACTTGCGGGGATGGGAAATATAATCAGCCACCAGAATAAGAGGGTATCGAATTTAGTTCTTCGTTTCAATACCAAGTATAATCCGAAAACTAAAAATGGCAGTTCGAACAGATTTAACTCGCCACCGGCGAAATTATGCCGCAAATTTTTATCGCCATGAATAAATAGGAATGAAGGAGAAAAATGGGAAAGATAATTGGTAATAAAGAGGCCGAATGTATCCCCAACTGAACGCTCCCCGTTAAAAATCGAGATGCGATTGAACCGTTCCTGGCTTAATGCGGTTGAACTATAACTAAACCAGAGTAGCGGTATCAGAATAACTATCAGAACACAGAGAGCGATGAATAAACTCGATTTCGGTTGGCCGCTAAGCTCTTTCCGATAGAAGACAATCAATCCGAGGAGTAATAACGGAATAAAAACTTTAGCGATATCATAGGTATATAAACTCAGCCCGAAAATCGCCAGACTCAAAATCAGCCACCAGTTAAGTTTAGTACCGGGTTTTTCAACCGCTCTCATCCAGCTATATAGACCGAAAACGACAAACAACGGCAATAATATCCCCTGATTCGCCCATCGTGAGAAAAAGAGATGCCAGGGAGTGATCGCAAGAATCAATGCTGCAATATATCCGGCTCGCTGCGAATATACCCTAGCAACTAATAGATAAGTACCTAAAATCGTAAGAATACCGGCTATAGCGAATGGTAACCGGGTAGCGAATTCGGTTAATCCAAAAATCGCTATAGAAGGAATAATCAGATAGGTTGGTAATGCTGAATTATATACCCGAAACTCGCGAGTAAAGATGGGTAGGAACCGATTATCGATGTCCCTACCCGATTCTAATAGACAATACGCATTATATCCTTTCGATGCTTCATCTCGAAAGAAACCTGATGGCACCGACCCGAGTTGGTATAGCCGCAATACTCCGGCAATAACCAAAATCCAGAATATTGGTGAACGAAGCAGCTTAAGGATACATTTCACATTTAGCATTTAGCATTTAGGTCGAATCGACCTAATTTTGCATTTTGCACTGAGAGTTTTCGCTTTATTACCCTTGCGCTTCAACCGCGGTAATCGCAATAACGTTCGCGATATCATCAGCATTACAGCCGCGGGATAAATCGTTCGCCGGTTTCGCTAATCCTTGTAGTAGCGGACCTAAAGCCTGCGCTTTCGCCAACCGTTCGGTTAACTTATAACAGATATTTCCCGCATCGAGATCGGGGAAGATTAACACATTCGCTTTCCCACCGACCGGACTGCCCGGACATTTTTTCGCCGCCACCTTAGCAATTAGTGCGGAATCGCCCTGCATTTCACCGTCAACCAATAGATTCGGCGCTTTCTGTTTAACCAGTTCAGTCGCTTTTTTGACTTTATCTACTTTCGGATGCGATGCACTGCCATAAGTCGAGAAGGATAACATCGCTACTCTCGGTTCACCGCCAACCAATAATGATTTCATTTTCGCTGCTGAAATCGCAATATCCGCCAACTGTTCTGCCGTGGGATCTGGAACAACACCCGCATCGGAATATACTAATACCCCTTCTTCACCGAACGTCGGTTCCGGTAGTATCATAATGAAGAAACTCGATACCGTAGCAATTCCCGGTGCGGTTTTTATGATCTGGATTCCGGCTCGTAGTACATTTGCAGTAGTGTTTACCGCACCGGCTACTGAACCGTCAGCGGCACCTTGATTGACCATCATCGCACCGAAAAACAATGGATCTAGAAGAACCTTTTTCGCCTGGTCTGGGGTTACCCCTTTAGCTTTCCGCCATTCGTAGAAGATATTGGAATAGGTATCCAGTTTTTCCGATGTCGCCGGATTGATTATCGGTAATCCGCTGATATCGGCTTTCTCTTTTTCCGCAACCTGCTTGATTTTCGATTCATCGCCGAGCAGAATTATCTTAGCGATTTTCTCCGATTTTACTTTCGCCGCCGCAACTACCATGCGGGGGTCTTCCGCTTCCGGAAGAACAACTATTTTAGGGGTAGATTTAGCTTTATTGATGATTTTTTCCATCAACGTCATACTGATTTTTTCTCCTTTTTGAATTTTTTATTAAGCTCGATTTCTATTTGCGGTGGTACCAACCCTTTTACCGACCCGCCGAGATGAACGATTTCTTTCACTAACCGGGAAGAGAGATAAGAATACTCTTCACTCGGCATCATGAAAATCGTTTCGATATCCGGAGCTAACCGCCGGTTCATTAACGCCATCTGGAATTCATATTCGAAATCCGACACCGCTCTTAATCCTCGAATAATCATTTTCGCGTTCCGTTTAATGCAGTAATTAACTAATAATCCATCGAAATCTTCTACCATCACTCCGGGGACATGTTTCAACGCATCTTTCGCCATTTTTATTCGCTCTTGGATAGTAAACAACGGCCCTTTTTCGGGATTATGGGCGATAGCGAGGATAATCTTATCGTAGAATCGTAATCCGCGTTTGACCAAATCGATATGGGCATTGGTGATAGGATCGAAGGTACCGGGATAAACCGCGATTTGTTTCATAATTAACTTAAAAACCGAAAAACTAAAAAACCCAAAAATAAATGTTTTTCTGTTTTTCCGTTTTTATGTTTTTTGGTAAAAGGTTATAATAGTATCTCCGTATTTCTGCTGACGGAACCGAGTTATATTCCGGATTATTTCCGGCATCTCGGTTTTCTTATGATGCTCTACTACGACTATCGCTTTTTCATTTAGCAGATTAGATTCGATTAACGCTGCTATCGTTGGAACCTCTAGCTCTTTCAGATACGGCGGATCGAGAAAAACCAGGTCGAATGCGGTTTTTTCTGACTTCTGACTCCTGACTTCTGACTTCTCTATTTTATCTAAAACGGTTAATACTTCGCCTTTAATAACCTGCGTTGTGCTCTCAAATCCTAACGCAACGATATTTTCTTGAATAACCTTAATACTTCTCGAATCATTATCAATAAAAACGGCAAATTGCGCGCCCCGACTTAACGCTTCCAATCCTAAATTACCGGTACCGGCGAAAATATCTAGAATCCGGGCGTTTATAACGGTTTCGCCTAAAATTGAGAAAACCGATTCTTTAACCCGGTCGGAAGTCGGCCGAACCTGCTGCCCGCGAACCGATTTAAGCCTTCTACTTTTAGCTATACCAGCGATAATCCGCACAATGGTATCTCTCCTAAAAACCAAATTATTTTACTCAATAATCCCTGTTTCCGCAACTAAACATGTCAGTATTATCTTGACGAACCTTAGCAAAATCAGGTATCTTGTTATAACAAATCCGAATATCGAATATCGAAATTCGAAATAATCAGACAAATTCCTAATATATTATTACTAAAAATGGAAACCTTAATCATTAATCAGATAACCCATTCGATTTCAGGAGAAATAACGGTGCCGGGCGATAAATCCATTTCTCATCGGGCGATTATGTTCTCCGCGATTGCTGAAGGTACCGCTATTATTTCGGGATTCTTGAATAGTGAAGATTGTTTATGTACTGCTACTGCATTTAAGACTATGGGAATCGATATTGCGGGTTTAGGTACCGACCGAGTGATTGTACAAGGGAAAGGATTGTTTGGTCTAGAAGAACCGATGCAGGTACTCAACGCCGGGAATTCGGGAACGACGATGCGACTTATTCTTGGTATCTTAGCGGGTCAGCATTTCTTTTCGATTCTCACCGGAGACCAATATCTCTGCCAGCGACCGATGAAACGGGTTATCGAACCGTTAACCTTAATGGGCGCTAAAATATTAGGGCGGGATAATAATAATTATCCTCCGTTAGTTATCCGTGGCGGTGAACTCCGCGCCATTGAATATAAGCTACCGATCGCCAGTGCGCAAGTTAAGTCAGCGATTCTCCTTGCCGGATTATATGCACATGGTATCACCCGGGTTATTGAACCAGCTTCTTCCCGCGACCATACCGAACGCATGCTGCGGTATCTCGGAGTAGAGCTTAATATCGATGAATTAACGATTAACATTAAAAGCGGACAGAAATTGATGGCGAAAGATTTAAATGTTCCGGGCGATATCTCATCTGCAGCTTTTTTTATCGCTGCTGCTTTACTGATACCTGATTCAAAATTAGTTATCCGTAATGTAGGTGTAAATCCTACCCGAATGGGATTAATTAAGATTCTACAAGCTATGGGCGCCCAGATTCAGCTTGAAAACATAAATGATAATGGTCCGGAACCGGTAGCGGATATTGTTGTTTCTTATAGCCCATTAAAGGGAATCGAAATAGGCGGAGAAACCATCCCGACCTTAATCGATGAAATCCCGATATTCGCGGTAATTGCAACTCAGGCTGAGGGAAAGACTATCATTCTATCGACACATGATTCCGATTTTGCAGCCTCATGGGCTGACAGCGTGAATATACTCAATAAAGGAAAGGTTATCAGATCAGGGCATCCCAGGCGTATCTTCGCCGACGAGGGACTGGTCTCGGAGGCCG
>JBHGBB010000237.1:0-5185 GCA_041946755.1 bacterium
ACCGAAACTCCCAGATCGGCGGCTTTCGCCCGATCGATATAAACTCGTACTTCCGGCTTTCCGCTTTCGTAATCGGTATCAAGATCGACAAATCCGGGCATTTGTTTTATCTCGTCAAGAATCTGATTAGATATCTTTTGCAGTTCGACTAAATCCGGACCGCGAATATTAAACTGGACTGCTGCCGCTCGCATTCCGCCACCCATATGTTCGGCGTCTTCTACCGAAATTTTAACACTATTCTGGATAGTGAATTGTTTCCGAATCGCTTGCATAATATCCTGTTGTGTTCTTTTTCGCTGCTTAGTATCAGTCAGTTTAACGAAAATAGTTCCTTGGTCGACCCGTTCCTGTTCGCCACCGCCGATAGTCGTGAACAGATATTTCACTTCCGGAAACTGTTTTACCTGGTCTTCGATTTTCTGGATGATTCGTTCGGTTTCGGCTAACGATGAACCAATCGGCGCTTTGATTACGATATTAAATTCGCCACGGTCATATGCCGGTTCAAATTCTTTTCCAATAAAAGAGCTCAAACCCAGGCTACCAATAAAAATAACAAACGCTAGTAATATTACCAACTTCCGATGCGATAATGCATAGTGTAAAAGTTTACGATAATTCGTATCTAACGAATCGAAGAATTTCTCTAAGGCTAAAAATGCTTTTCCATGTTGGGTGACCATTTTTAGGTATCGCGAACTCAGCATTGGGGTTAAGGTAAATGATACGAATAAGGAGACCAATACCGCGAAGGTTACTGTTAACCCAAACTCATAGAAGAACCGGCCGACGATTCCGCGCATAAATGCTACCGGTACAAACACGGCCACAATCGAAAAGGTGGTTGCCATAACCGCAAGTCCGATTTCATTGGTTCCGAAACTGGCGGCTTCTTTCTGTCCCATGCCTTCTTCCCGATGACGGAAGATGTTTTCGAGCACAACAATGGCATCGTCAATCAGCATTCCGACCGATAGGGATAATCCCAACAGGGTCATCATGTTAAGGGTAAATCCCATAGCTTTGATAAACGAAAACGTTGCGATAATCGAAGTCGGAATCGCTACGGCTGAAATTAATGTAGTCCGGATATTCCGCAAGAAGAGGAATACTATAGCAATAGCTAGAAGTCCACCAAAGATGATATCAAACCGGATATCGCGTATAGAATCCTCAGTATAAGTCGACATATCCTGCGCGATTTCCATATGCATCCCTTGCGGAAGCGACTTCTGGATTTTCTCAATTTCAGCTTTAACCTTATGGGCAACCTGAACCATATTGGTTCCGGATTGGCGGCGGATGAGTAACGATACCGCCCGTTGTGCATTGAGGGTCGACAAACTCCGTTCATCTTCTTCGCCGTCTTCTACGGTTCCAATATCTTTTAATTTAATTGGTAATCCATTGCGGTAGGTGACCACTAAATCATTAAACGCTGCGGGGGTTTCGAATTCCCCTTTGGTTTTAACCACTAATTCCCGGAGATCATTTTCTATTCTCCCGCCGGGGATATCGATATTTTCAGAACCGATTGCCATGACCACTTCCGGTGCCGAAAGGTTATATGCTTGCATTTTATTGGTATCCAACCAAACCCGAATCTGTCGGTCTCTTCCTCCAACGATCTTAACGCCACCGACTCCGATAATCTGTTGGATTCGTTCTTTAACCACTTTATCTGCGAATCGGGTTAATTCTTTAACCGACTTATCTCCGGATAATGCGAGCCCGATAATTGGAGATGATTGTAAATCGAGTTTATCGACAATCGGCGCTTCAACATCTTTCGGTAAATCCGCCCGAACACTGGCGACTTTATCTCGAACATCCTGGGCGACGACGTCAACATTCTTTTCCAATTCGAATTCGATAAAAACCTGACTGACCCCTTCAGAGCTACTCGATCGCAAGGTCTTGATTCCGTTTAAGGTATTAACCGACTCTTCAATAACATCAGTTACCCTGGTTTCCATGGTTTCTGGGTCAGCACCGGGTAACAGGGTGGTAACAGTAATAATCGGGAAATCGACATTAGGGAATAGATCGATCCCGATGAGTTGTAAGGAAACCAGACCGAATATAATCATGGCTAAAATTACCATGGTGATGAATACCGGTCGATTGATAGATACTTCAGCTAGTTTCATATTTAAAACCAACTTAAGAACGAAAGGACGAAAGAACTAAAAAACATATTGGTTATTAGTGTTCTTACGTTCCTTCGTTCTTCCGTTCTTCCGTTAAAATTAAGGTTACACTTTGAGTTTTGAACTTTAGATTTATATCTTTACCTTGGTATTGTCGGTTAATCGTTCCGCACCACGAGTTACCACCGCCGCACCCACATTTAGGCCTTGTCCAATAACCACTTTTTCTCCTTGAATTAACGTAACTGTAACCGGAGTGCGTTTTGCTAGATTATCCGATACCATATAAACGAAATCAGTTTTTCCATCCGGCGATTTCTGCAGTGCCGGCCGCGGAATGACAATTGCGTTTTTAAAGGTATTCAATAATATTTCCGCATCAATAAACATTCCCGATTTAACCAATCCTTTCGGATTATCGACCATAACCTCGATTTTGAATGACCGATTATCCGCTTCAACTGCGGGTGATACCAGAGATACTTTCCCGATAACCGTTCCATCGGTCGGTAACTTGATTGATACCGATTGTCCAACTTTAATTTGACTGGCATCTTCTTGCGGAATCCGTAGCACCGCTTTCATCGGCGTTATGGTTTCTACCCGGAACACTGAAACCCCTGGCATTACCATCTCACCGACATCATGATGTTTCTGAGTAACAACACCATTCATCGGACTTTTTATTTTGGTTTTATCCAGTTGGTCTTTTACCAAGGCTACCGTAGCTTTTGCCTGCTCATATCCGGCTTCTGCAGCCTGTTTATCTTCTTTCCGGGCACCTTCTTCCGCGAGTTTAAGATTCTCGCTCGCGGTTTTATATTGCGCTTCAGCAACTTTGACCTGAACCGTCATACTATCTACTTCTTGTTTGGTAGCCACACCAGCCTTGAACAGATTTTCAGTTCTCGCTAAATCGGTTTTGACTTGATTTAGAGTCACTAATGCTTGTTGAACTGCTTGTTTTGCGATCTCTAATTCTTGCGGACGAACTCCGGTTCGCGCTTTATCCCAATTCGCTTCCGCCAGCTTTAATGCTGCTAATGCTTGATCATATTGTGCCGATAAGGAAGCATCATCAAGCAGCACCAATACCTGTCCTTTTTTAACATTACTTCCTTCTTGGACCATCAACTTAACGATCTTCCCGGCTACGTCCGGGCCAACTTCGGAAGAACTTATTGGTTCAATAGCGCCACTTGCCTGATATAACTGTTGAAAATCCTGTTGTTCCGCTTGGGTTACTTCGACATGTACCGCAGTCGCATCCGGATTGACCGCTGCAGTTTCCTTTTTCCCACATCCGGAAATGATAAATACGAAAACAAGTATCGGTAAGATAATGAATCCAATTTTATTTAATCGCATAATTAATCCTTTCATATAAAATCCAAATTCTTGATTCCAATTATCGGTTGAGTGTTAACTGTTGAAATCTCAGGGTAAAGCCGTGGTTCCAATCGCCAATTTCAGTTTAGCAATGGCTACCTGGTAATCATGTTCTGCTTGCGCGAAATTGGTCTGTGCGGTAGTTAATGCCAATTGCGCATCAGAGACATCCAAGGTAGTTGCGCGCCCATTTTCGAAACTGATTTTTGCCATGGATAATGACCGTTCCGCTAACTTTACTGCTTCCAACGCTGAAGCGATGAGTGTTGATGCTTCTTTAATCTGTAAACAGGTTTGTTTTACATCAACCTGGGCAAATAACAATCCTTTTTCATATGCCGCCTGGGTTTGCGCCAGACCGCTTTTCGCTCCACGAATCTGGGATGCGGTTCTGAAACCATCGAATATCGGCCATTGTAACGATAAACCGGTATACCAGCTGCCAACCCAATCATCAGGAGTAGGACCAAACTTAACTAATTGATCGGTATAATTCGCTACCAAATAAAGATTCGGTCGATATCCGGCTTTATAATATTTGAGTTGTACCTCGGCAATTTGTTTCGATTGATTTAATATCCGCAAGTCCGGCCGATACTGTTGTGCCACCTGCCAGGCAGAATCGCTGGAAGGAAGATAATCCGTATAACTGAGTTTGCCGATAAAGGTAATCGGTTGTTCCGGTGCGATGTTCAGAATAGCATTCAGATTCTGTTTGGCTAATACCAACTGATTATTCGCAGCAATCAGTCCCGGCTGCAGGTTTGCTACCCGGACTTTTGCACGCAGCATTTCGAATTCGCTCCCGGTTCCCTGTTCATATCGCAATTGGGCGGTGTGTAGGTGCGATTCGGCGATATCGATAGCTTGTCGATTTACCGTAATCAATTCTTGCGCTAACAGGACATCATAAAACGCTTGCGTTACCTGGAAGGTTACCGTTTGTTTCGCTAGTTCCAGTTTCGATTCTGCTAACTGAACATAAATTTTTGCGCCTCGGAGTGCGTTATCGACCCGACCGAAAGTACTTAATGCCTGGCTGAATGAAACGATCGCGCTGTATTGTTCGCTCCGAACGGTATCTCCGCTATATGCGGTATTATAATTATCGACATGAGTTGCATCCGCTTCGAAATTTACCTGCGGTAATGCGGCAGACCGGGCTTCACCGACAGTCGCTTTTGCCTTATCCACGTCTTTAACGGCAGTTACTACATCCTGGTTCCGGCTTAATGATAACTCGACCGCCTGTTCAACAGTAAGCGAGGCAGGGAGTTCGGTTTGTGGTTGAGCGATAGAACCGACACTACAGATTAAACACAATATTAATCCTAGTTTAAGTTTCATAGATGGTTTAATATAACGAATGCAAGTTAGTATCGCGAGGCTTTTTCGCGGTAATTCGAGCTATTCGATATATAGATAATTTAGCTTTTATTTGAGTTTCGTTTAAGCCTTGCCATCTCGATAATTTTTTCGATGATACCAAGCAAGGTTAACCGGTCTTCTTCATTCAGGTTTCCAAAAATCGCCTGCAAGTCCTTCTGTCGATGGGTATTGGCTTGAGTGATCAGCGAGGTTCCTTTTTTAGTTAGCTGAACTCTTACCAATCGTCGGTCGGATTCATCCCGTAAATCGGTAAT
>JBHGBB010000238.1:0-5105 GCA_041946755.1 bacterium
GGAGTTGTGCTTTGACGAGGGATATCGGATATCCCTCGTCATTGCTCCCACCTCAATCCGCTTCCAACCGGATTTAAATCCCTGAATTTAGCCGTAATATAGCCATGTCATTTTGGCATAAATCTTGGGGTGGGATATAGGGATATCCGATATCCCTATATCTGCCTCCGGGTAAACAGTATCGACAGAAACGAAAGAATTTAAGAAGAATAATCAACCGGTTATTAAGGAAACTTTAGACAATTTATATTGATTTAACTTGGGTTAGATAGCAAACTGTATGATATACAGTTTGCTTGACTGAATCAGGTTTCTTTTCGTCGGAGAAGTTATTGGACCGACTTTAATCCGAATATTAATTATCTCTCTGAATTCGGAACATGGCACCTATAGTCCCATCATTATGGTCTTTATTTTTCCCTAAAACATCTCTATTTTTATAGGTTATAAAGGTATTAGGGAATGACTCCCAGCGATTGAATCGGAATCGGATTTGGGATATTGACTCTTTTCCAGTCGCAATAAATTCCAATTTACCGAGGATGCCGGATAGGATATTCGCTTCTTCATCGGTTTTATATTGGAAATATATTTCTCCTTTAGCGGGATTATAATATGAGTTCACCATCACCCAGCCGGGGAAGAGATTGGTATCCAATCCATACGATGATTCCGGTATAAATTTCACCGCTTTCTGATTATATCGAATCCATAATCCGAGGTTATCAATATAAGTTCCCATCGGATTATCCAGAATGATATTCAACTGAACCGGATTTCCGGGACTCCCTTGAACCGATAACGGCGCGAAATATAAGATCGAACACCCTTTGGTACCGCCATTTCCCAAACTAACCGGTGCAATTATCGCAGTAGTTGAAATAGAAACTGCAGTAGTAGCGGTATCGATCGAAATCGTACCTGTATCCTGCGATACCGTGGATTCAGAAATCGTTGGTTTTTTAATATATCGTTTTAATAACCAAACCGGTTTCTCAAAGGCTTTACTATCATCGGCATAAGCACTGATAAATTTCTGCAATTCTTTGGAATTTGCAGTTAAAAGAATCCCGTTTTCTATCTGTTCATGTCCAACAAAGACTAAGCGATCATTATCCATCTCTCTAATCCACTCAGGATTCAACATATTGATTTCGAGACCATCTCCATGGAGTAGGACTTTGGAAAAGGTATGCGTAGGTACATAATGAAACACTTCCATCCCCTTATCATCCCGGAACGCTCCTTCTCGGGGGAACAAATCCATGAAAATATGGTTATCCAGCCGGATGATATGCGCATCGAATATTTCTCCGGTCTCTACCGGTTCTGAATCTTTCGCATATGATAACCGATACGAATGCTCATCTTTTTTCTCGAATTTCCAAAAACAGTTTTCTGTATCGATCCACGTTCCTTCCAATCCGGGTAATAAGATTAAATCTTTATCCGTATATAATGGATTAAGTGAAGGAACTACACAACCGGATAATAATACACAGATAAATAAAATACCTAATACTTTTTTGTGCATATTAGTCGTTTAAATAAAAACAATATTGTGTACCTTTATATATATTTACCACCATTATAGCTTATATCCCAAAACATATCATTATTTACTCCCCTATCAATGCAAATTCATCTCTGTTTTATTCAATTCCAGGTTCGCAATCTTTTTATCCAAATGATGGAAAAATAGCACGAACAAGATATAGAGTACTAGCAACCCTAAAATTATCTCTATCCGATTGGGATGATAATGCTTAAAATATGTATCTATATAAAGGAAATCTCTCCAAGTTTCCCATCGGAATAAGATTGCCCCCACAGTTAGTAAATAAACATAAAAACAAATCCAAATCGCAATTTTATAATAGCGTATGGGATTGCGAATACAATTATAGGTACTAACTAAATAGACTAGGCAACTAGCCAGGATAATTATGATGGCAGTGAACCAATCGTTAGCCATAATAGATACCACCAGCATCCAACAAATCGACCCAAAAATGCTGCCGGCGTACCCGCCATAAATCTGCCCCTTACTTAATTTACCGAAATTCTGATATGCTTGTTTTTCCCAAGTAGAAGGAGCTATATAGGTTCCCTCTTCAACTTGGATTTGTTTAATTCGCCTGTTCATCCAAATAATCAAAACGGTAAATCCAGTTAGATGAATTGCGGTAATACCAAAAATGAGAATTAAAAGTTTTGTGTCATGAAGAAAAAAGTGGATAGCAGAAAATAGAACAATATAAAATATCAGTATCCATACCAGCGTGATTCCCATAGATTTGGTTAGAAATTGCCGTTCACGAGATGATTTCGCGCTTCGGAGACTTATTATCGCTCCGATAATCCCACCCAATATCCCGACCAAACCACCGAAAACACCTCCTATATATCCTAAAGGCACACTGGAGACAGACCCAATAAAAAGAAAAGAGACCGCGGATTTAAATGCGGTCGACCCTTTCGCTGCAGCTAACGCAATAGTACTCGCGGCGATTTGTGGAGTAAGTGCGGGAAGTGCAGCAATGACTGCAATGGCAAAGGTATCTGACGGTTTCGATTTCAATAAAGTATTCTCGACGAAAGATGAAACCTGGTCTTTCAGCATCACTCGCCCGCGGGATAACCGCTGTTTAACCGCATCTTCACTAATCTCAAGTGATTCCGCTACTGATTTAACTGATTGATTCTCCCGATAAAACAAAATTAACGGTTCTCGGTAGGTTTCCGGGATATCGGCTAATGTTTTCCAGAGTAACGATTCTTATTCTTTAGAAATGGCTTCTTCTCTAGGATTAGTATCCGAGTTGGGAATATCGATGATAGTATCTAATGATTGGGTTTGTGCTGTTAAAGGGCGATATTTCTGTCGAATATATTCTTTGGTCAAATTCCGCGCTATTCCACAGAGCCAGATTTTGAATTTAGATTTGTCGCGTAAGGATTTTAAATTTTTCCAAGCAGTATAAAACGTTTCCTGCGCCAAATCTTCACTTACATGGATATCCCCTACACTTCCATAAGTTATCGAACAAATGAGCGATTGGTAGATGCGAACGATTTTCCCAAACGATTCCTTATCCCCTTTTAGACTAGAATTGATGAGTTCAAGTTCGGTAGCCATAATTATCCCTTCATATTATATCAAGATTATCATCCGGTTTATATCTAGAGTCGGGATTGGCTAAGAGAAGGTGACTAGAAACAGGAAATGGTATAGTATAAAAACGAGTAGTAATATTAAACGCTAAGGCAATCAGCTTAATTCCGAATTCCGAAATGAAAAATATACCTTATGCTGATGGTGCCGGGAGCGGGATATGATAAAAAGCCCTGTATTACCGCGGATTTAACGTAACTACTGGACTTAGCGATAGTCAAAATAGGATATAATGAGTTAAAACAGTCTGTGTTACTGCACAGGGACTGCACAAAATAACGTGCTATTTATCCCGGTTAGAAAAATCTAACCGGGATTTTTATTTCCCCCTTTTCCTTACATCAGAGTATCCCCTTTAAAATACTTAAATAATTAACTATTTTCTTGACCATTGCTCAAAAGAGATGTAAAATCACAAGTATTGAAAGATATAGCTTCCAATTTGATAAAGAAAAGATTCAAGATTATGATTACCCATACAAGAAATTATATATTTATAACTTTGCTTTGTTTTGTTTTTCTTTTCTTTAGCACATGCCTAGGAGGAGAAGCTAGTTATGGAGGAGAACGTGGAGATGCAATTAATAGTCGAGTAACCACTGGTACAACATCGTTACCAGATTATACCGATACACCATATTATCACGCCACGGGTAAAGATCCTGGTAATTTATCTCCGATAGGTCAGTTTATAGATATACCTGCTCAGAACTTACAAAGTGCTTTTGGAATACCGCATATTTTAGCTTTCATTATCATTTGGACTATTATTATCATAGAATTGGTATCTCTTTTAGCCAATCGCTTTAAAAAACAAAATTTGACTATTGAATCATCTGTAACGCCATCGGGGTCATCGCAAGAAAAAGCTCAATCAACTCCATTCATGAAAGAAATAATATCGAATACCGGAGTTGCAAGAGACCCATCGATTGATAAATATTCACCTGCTAATAGTATAGAACCTTCTAGGTTAAGTACTGCGCAACTCAAAGCCCTTGAACTATTAAATAATCCAGCTAAAAGTTCCTTACCGCATAAGGTCATATTTTACATAGGAGGTTTCCTTATTTTCTTTGGAATCATTAGTATATCTTATGATGGTCTTATTGCTACAATATGTATTGTTTTAGGGATTTTAATTACTATAAGCGATACATTAGTGAAGCGCCGTTCTTCTTTGAAAGCATTTTCAGAAGCAACTTGGAAACGGTTACATAATTTACAGGATATTCAGACAACTCAAGGAACAGTATTTTTAATTATGAATCAACTTTTTTCCAGCGACCTTCGACTCATAGAACTTAGTAGTATGTTTGACTCCGAAGATTTGAACATCATCCATGTTGAGATTTCAGATGTTTTGTTTAAAAACCAGACTACAGAAGATTTGCGACAAGCAGCAAATAATTTATTACAAGAATATTTTCATCTGACGGAGCAACTTCGTGGTTCTTATGAACGTTATCTTGATGGTTCTGGTGGTTATAGGCTAAGTCAGGTTCCGCTTGAATTTCATTTACAAAACAAACGTGCATTGCAAATGGAAGCCGAAATGTGCTTGATTGGTGTTATATATGCTTATAAGTTTCGAAGAAGTTTACATCAAGATTCTTTGACACAGATAAATAGTTTTTCTACTCAGAAACAAACACGTGCTCAGCCACAACCCAAAGATAGCACAACAAATTATGATTATCAAAATCTCATATGGATTATGACTGGTATTGTCTTATTTGTTTTTATTGTTCTTATCTTTCTTGCATCCATATCATCAAATAATACATCTTCAAATGTTCTTTCCTCCGTTAATCAACCGGCTAAAATCGTTGAACAATCCCGTGAGTCGATACCCATAGAAACAAAGAATATAACCTCAATAGAATCCCATGCTGATTTATCACCTTCAATTCAATCTGATACAACTCAA
>JBHGBB010000239.1:0-5066 GCA_041946755.1 bacterium
ACTTGCTCAACTAGACTTTAAAAACATAACCCCAAGAGCAAACTGTAATCCGCTGCGGCGGATTGCAACTTGCTCTAAGACATGTTAACTACAATAAAATCAATAATATTAATAACCGCCAAAATAAAGTCAAATTATAATTGGAATTGATCTTAATTCAGTAATATATGACTTGAATGTTTTGCAATAAGCAAAATATTCAACTTTGGAAGCATATATTCAGCATAATATCTTTGAATAAGGTAAACAATATGGAAATGTATTTTACTCAATGGATATTTGTGGACAAATATCAGCCAGAGGACAAGATTTATGGTTTGGCAAATTAGCATGGCACCATTCTTTTCCAATTGTCCATGCTCCTAAATCTAAGACAGCAGGATAATCTGGACTATGTAATCGAGCTGCAAAAACCGATTTACCAGCACTTGAAGATAAGCCTGTTCGTAGAAAGACTCGCTCGACATGAACATCGGGTTTAACATCAATATTTCTCAAATCATCTACTGTAAGTTCAATATCAAAATATCGATGAAGAAGGTTTATTGTCATATTTGCTATTCCTTCTCCAACTCCTCGAATCCGACGTAAAGTACTGTAAATTTCACGAGCCGAATGTCCTTTCCATACATTTTCTGCTTTTCCACCAAATTCATTTGTGATTATAATTGATAGTTGGATAATTGTGTATGGAGTATCATTAGTATATCTAGGTTTTGCTGAAAGACGACTAATCACCTGACTCATTTCTTCTATAGACATTTTACTAAACCGTTCTGGATCTAGATGCCCGCATTCTCGTTTTAAAAAAAACGGGATACGCCAGATGATTTCAGAAGGCATTCCTCTATCAAGACAACAAGCAATTAGAAAAGCAAAATTATCACTATATACAAGCTCATCAGCTTCAGCTGAGCCAGTGCTGAAACGCGTAAGGCTCTGACCAAATATTTTAATCTTGAGTACAATCTGGTCGACTAACAATTCTGATAATTTTACGTTGTCAGATATAGAAGTCGATTCTGCTGATGCAATTGGATACTCAATTTTGAGTTCTTTAGTCTCTAACGCATCTATTCAAAGACCTTCCAACAGCTTATCAAGTACTCCGTGTGTAGTGTTTGCAAGCTCAGTTGTAGCTTTTTCTTCTGAATAACTACCGAGGTAAGAACGGATCTTATTCACAATAGATTGTGCCTTACCTCTCAGAGTTCCATAAGCTACGGACCGATTCCCTCCTGTAGACTTACTTGCTTGTAAAGCAGATACTAGTGATTCTAAAACTGCCTTACCCGGATAAAAACTAAGATGTTGGCGTTCTTGCCCTGTCAGTTTTGATGGCAATAGAGAGTCTATTGTTCCTACCAATTCAAGCTTTGTCATAGATTCATCCTTTCTTATCTAGGTATTTAAAAAATATGTTGTACTATAAATTATTAAAACCATCCTTTAATTTATTTAGAACACCATGCGTAGTATTTGAAAGCTCATCAAGAGCCTTATATTCTGAATAGCCCTCAAGGTATGGTTTAAGTTTATAAACTATTGCTTTAGCTTTATCATCTAGAGTAAACCATTCTCGAAAAGAAATACCGAGTAAATGCTTCCTTTTAAGAACTGAAAGAATAATTTCAAGAAAACTCTTTCCTAGATAAGAATTAAGGTGTGTTCGTTCTTGCTCATCAAATTTATTTGGTATTAAAGAATCTATTTCTTGTATTATTTCAAGTTTCGTCATAAAACTCCTTTTTCCTATCTATGTAATGGTTTTTAAAGGTTTTAATATCTATTAATACTTCGGCAAATCTATTTTGTATGCTACCATGGTAATTGTTGTTTCTTAACATATGCGCAATAATATAAATAAGTTCCCCGGGCCCCAAAAATAAACCAATAAACAATACCAACAATCCCACACGTCATCCATGCTCCAATAATATCGAGTAAAGAAGCCAACCAAATTCCTTTAAAAATAGCCCAAATGGGCCCAAACAATAAACCCATCACATTCCAATTTCCTTTATAACTCTCATTACTTAGATAAATCTTCATGAATTCATCTTGATAATATTTAGGCAAGACACTAAAATTTTGTGAAATAGCATGTAACGATTTCAATTGTGTTCCACATGCTATGCATAAATCCTGATTAGCATTAGTTGGAGCACTACAAGCTTGGCAGAAATTTCTTTCCCTTAATGGTTTAACACCACAATATACACATATTTCAGAATAGTCTATAATTTCTTTACCACAATTTCTACAAAACATATTGTTTATTGATGATTGATAAATCCTTTATTAACAAGATTCAATTCCGTTTCGTTTCATACTAGTTCTAGTTCCGCTGCTTTCAGAACACTTGGGATTACACCACTGGTTAAATCTTTATATAAATCCTTTAAATGTTCTTGAAGTTCTTCTAGGGTTTCTCCTTGAGTTAAATAATCGGGATATTCTATAAGGTAACCTAACCACATATTACCATCCTGCCAATATATATATTTTTTGGTATCCATCGATAACTCCTTATAATACAAATAAATTATTTAATATCATTATATCTCTATTTATTTATACTAGCAATATGTTTCGTTAAATTCGCTAAATTCGCGGTTAAATAGTAGTGCTTGGTGTCTTCGTGCCTTCGTGGTTAAAATAGGTTCTTTATCCAAATAATTATGAATGCCGGATATACTCCAAGATAAATAATCCCGAGGGTGCATAAGGTGAGAACGAAACTTACCGGATGCGGGAATTCTATCGGAGCGAATTCTGATTCGGCAGGTTTCATATACATTAAAACTACTATCCGAAGATAATAATATACTGAAATAACACTGTTTAAAACTGCGATAATCACTAACCCAACATACCCCGCATCAACCGCTGATTTGAATAGATAGAATTTCGCCATAAACCCGCCGGTAGGCGGTATCCCGGCTAGAGAAATCATAAAAACCGACATAGCGAATGCAAGGAATGGATGTTTGGTAGATGATCCAGCAAAATTAGTCGTCAGTTGTCTGTTTTCAGTTTTCAGACTAGACCGTTCAATTAGCATCACTATAGTAAATGCACCGAGGTTCATTAAGGTATAGACAATCAGATAGAATAAGACCGGATTATACCGGCTAACAGCCGGCGGTACCGGTCCAGCAATCAACCCAACTAAAATATATCCCGCATGGGCGATACTAGAATACGCCAGCATCCGTTTAATATTCTCCTGCCGAAGCGCAACCAGATTACCGAGAGTCATGGTTAATACCGCTAGCCACCATAATGCGGTCGATATCTGGGTTTGGGTTATCGCCGGCAACCCTATCATCACCCGGAGTAATGCCGCGAACCCAGCCGCTTTCGGCCCGATCGCCATAAACGAGGTTATCGCCGTTGATGAACCTTCATATACATCGGGAATCCAGGTATGGAATGGAACTATTCCTACCTTAAACCCGAATCCGATAAGGATTAATACCGTGCCGATAAGAAACATGGTATTCCCGGATTGTGCCGGAGTAGCAGTGATAATCTTCGTCAAATTGGTAGTACCAGTCGCGCCATAGATTAATGCAATCCCATATAATAAGAATCCGGCCGCGAATGCCCCCAATAGAAGATATTTTAATGCCGATTCGTTTCCTTTCAATTCCGAGCGTTTAATACTGGCGAGGATATATAACGGGATCGATAATAGCTCTAGACCGAGGAAGAGAACAATCAGGTCGGTGCTCCCGGCCATAACCATCATACCGAGGGTAGCGAATAATATCAAGGTATAATATTCCGGCTCGATAATCTTTTCTTGACTAACAAACCGCATCGAAATTAGGATAACTAAACCGGTTCCAGCCAAGAATAGGATATTAAAGAAATAAGTATATCCATCCGAGATAACCATATAACTGAACCCGGTTCTTGCCGATTCCCAATGCAGCATACTATACCAGAGCGCTATCATTACCCCGATAATACTCAGATACGGTGCCGATTTCCGGATAGACTTATTCCCGAGACTTAGCAAAAGAACTAAGATCGCGGTACCGGTGATAATGAGTTGAGGTAAAATTAATTCAATATGTAAGTTCATAGTATTAACCAAAAAACCGAAAAACGTAAAAACCAAAAAACTTATAGACTAAAAGATTTAAAACTTAAAAACTTAAAAACCTAAAGACCGAAAAACGTATAGACTATAAGACATAAAAACCAAAAAACCAAAAAACTTAAATACATAGATACTAAAATAATAAATATCCAAAGACGTAAAAACTTAAAATTCCTTTGCTCTACTATTTCTGACTTTCGCCGAAAATGCTTTTAGTTGTCGTATTATATTATTTCCCTGTTTGAGGTAATCGGTAAACTCTTCCTTACTGATATATCCATCGTCTACAGCGCAATCTAAACAAGCCACAACTTCATCAACAGAAGTAAGGGCGTTATTGAGAAAACGACTAAAATCAGTATCTGAATATCGATCGGAACCTTCAGCAATATTCAGAATAATCGAATCTAATGCCCGCCATAATTGAGAAGTTAAAACATATTGTTCCTGTTTAGGAAATCTATCTTTACTCAGAGCTTTTATTTGTTTTCTAAATAATTTTGCATCTTTATATACCGGAAACTCTCTAAACCGAAATATATCTTCCATTATTTATCCTCGTTTTTAGGTGCTTTCGTCTTTGCGTTTTTCCGTCATTATATTTTGAGGTTTTTCCGTTTTCCCGTGTTTTGATTTTTCCGTTTTAGGTTCTTCCGTCCATCTGTTTTTCTGTTTTTTCGTGTTTAGGTTTTTCGGTTTTAGGTTCTTCTGCCCATCTGTTTTTCCGTTTTTTCGTTTTTTGGTTTTTCGGTTATTTATTCATCTGACTTATTAAATGTACTACACTTGCTTCCATCCTATTAAAAAACGGTTTCGGATATATCCCGATCCAGAACACTAAAATGATAATCGGTACCAAAATCGCTATTTCTCTTTTAGATAAATCGAATAAGAGTCTATTCTCTTCATGAGTCACCTGACCGAAGAATATCCGCTGGAACATCCAGAGCATATA
>JBHGBB010000024.1:0-27723 GCA_041946755.1 bacterium
TGCTGATGGATTACATCCTGAAGAGCAACTGTTCGGATTGGGCGAGAAATATAGCGATCTTGATAAACGCGGAAAAAGATTTACCTCCTGGAATGTTGATACGGCTACTACCGTTACCGACCGAAGCTATATCAATATCCCTTTCTTATTAAGTACTCGCGGCTATGGGATTTTTATTAATACTACCGCAAAAATAACCTATGAATTGGGTAGTGAATCGTATATCGCTTCAAGTTTCGAAGTTGAAGATACCCACCTTGATTATTATGTTATCTATGGTCCGACCCTAAAACAAATTCTTGGGCGGTATACTGAGTTAACCGGGAGAGCTCCAGTTCCGCCCAAATGGTCGTTCGGATTATGGATGTCGAAATGCGGATATAAGAGTCGAGAAGAAGTAGAAGACGTAGCGAAATCGTTACGCAAGAAAAACATTCCTTGCGACGTAATTCATCTCGATCCCTGGTGGATGAGAGAAGGAACCTGGGCGGATTTTGAATGGGATACGACGGCGTTTCCGAATCCGACCGAGATGCTGAATAAATTGAGACATCAGGGATTTAAAATATCACTCTGGGAGCAGCCCTATGTTTCGAAAAATACTGCCATGTACCAGGAAGGAATTAAATATGGTTATTTCGTTAGGAATAAAAAAGGGAATATCTATCCCTTCCGTGATTGTTTGAATCCGATTTCTGCGATAGTCGATTTTAATAATCCGGAGGCGGTGAAGTGGTATCAAGATAAACATCAAAAACTCCTTAAACAAGGTGTTGCCGTCTTCAAAACCGATATGGGTGAAGCGATGCCAATTGATGCGGTATGTTATAATCGCCTGACTGGGAGTAAAATGCATAATCTTTATTCGCTTCTCTATAATCAGACCGTTTATGAAATTAGTGCCAAGTATTCTCCGGAGACTGCTTTGGTTTGGGGTCGTTCCGGTTATGTGGGAACGCAGCGATATCCGGTGAATTGGTCTGGTGATTCAAATTCAACCTGGGCCGATATGGTTTGCAATCTCCGGGCAGGATTGAATTTAGGATTATCCGGAATTCCATTCTGGAGTTGCGATATCGGTGGATTTATCGGGAGTCCAAATCCGATGCTTTATCTCCGCTGGGCACAATTTGGGTTATTAATATCTCATGCGCGATGCCACGGAACTACTCCCCGCGAACCATGGCAATTCGGGCAGGATGCAGAACGGATATTCCGAATCTATACCCAATTGCGCTATCGACTTATTCCTTATATCTATACCTATGCGCATCTAGCGCATCGAACCGGATTGCCAGTAATCCGCCCGCTGATTCTGGAATATCAGGATGACCCCAACGTTTATCATCAGGATTTAGAGTATCTCTTAGGCACCGAATTCCTTGTCGCTCCAATTTTCGATGAAACCAATCATCGATCAATTTATCTCCCTGCCGGAGATTGGATTGATTATTGGACGAAAAAAGTATTCACCGGTAAACAGCATATTGAATATACCGCACCATTGTCCCGATTACCGCTGTTTGTAAAGCAGGATTCGATTATTCCTATGGGTCCGGCAATGAATTATATCAATGAAAAGCCGGGTAATCCGATAACTCTGGATATTTATATAAAAACACAGGCTCAGTTTATGCTCATTGATAATGATTTTGAAGTAAAGTGTGCGGGTAAAAAAGATAAGAATATTACTGAATTTACTATCAGCAAATCAAGGCTGGATTTTATCCTAAAATATAATTCTTGTTCTTATCCTAAAAAGGTTGTTATAAACGGAAAGCCAATCCATGAATTAAGAAAAAATAAACGGTCTAATAAACCGTTATGGAAGTATGAAAAGGATTCGCTAATCATTATTATTAATAATCAAAAGTATTGCGTTTATAATATTGTAATATATTTCTAAGTATAATATCATGATAATTTGATTTATCGTAGTCTTTTTATACATGCACTGAACGGATTATTTTATTCAGTTTTGCTGTTTATCGTAGTTATTTATCAAAATTGAATCTTTTTTCTATAAATAGGTGGCAACAAACATCGGTTATATCGCTATCATAAAGAATACCTTTATTACTTGTAATTTCTTTTAATGCTTCATAAGTATCAAAAGCAGGTCGATATGGTCGATGTGAGGACATAGCTTCGACTACATCAGCGACCGCTAAAATTCGGGCTTCAAGTAAAATATCATTTCCTTTAAGTCCTTGTGGATATCCGGTTCCATTTAGTCTTTCATGATGCTGGAGAATAGTTTCAGCCACAGGCCAGGGGAAATTTAATCCGGATAAGATATTATAACCGACTTGTGCATGGGTCTTAACCATATCAAATTCTACAGGGGTTAATCGCATAGGTTTACTTAGAATTTCTGCGGGAACCACCATCTTGCCAATATCATGAATATTACTAGTAACCCGAATCCCTTCTATTTGTCGTTCTGGAAGCTTACATCCTTGTGCAATAGCAGTAGCAAGTTTAGATACTCGTTTTTCGTGACCTGCGGTATAGGGATCCCGAATCTCACCAACCTTTGCAATAGCAGTAATCGATTCATTTAACGCCGATCGAACATGTTCCAGTGCTTTTTTAAATTTTAATTCAGTCCGAATATTATTTATCCCAATAATAATATCTCTCGTGACTTCTTTTAGAAAATCAATCTCATCCTTATTAAAATCATGTGGTTGAATCAAACATAAATTTAGAACTCCTATAGGTACTGGCACATCTCCACCATATTGTAAGAGGGGTAATGTGATACTAGATGAATAACCATGTTCTAATGCATGTTTTTGTAAAAAATTATAGCTGGAAGTATTCGCAATATCACGTATTATAACCGATTGTCCGGTTTTGATTACAGAATTAATAAGGTCATTTTGATAAATTAATTCTTGCTCATTAATATTTTCAGGAGTAAAGTAACTTTTCTCAATTCCAGCTTGTGCTACTATTTGAAGAGAATGAGTATTTGCATCGATTAATCCAATCCATACATATTTACATTCTTCGGCTATTTTAAGCTCGTTACAAATTTGTTGTAGTAAAATAGGTTCGTTCTTTATGGTTAAAATATATTTATTAATATTGCGTATAATTTGCTGATAGAGCCCCAATTGAATCAGCTTCTTCTCTGTAAGAATCAGGTTCATATTAGTAGCTTCTAAATCCGCTATACGCTTTTGTAAAGCGGTTATATTATTTGGGGACTGAAATTCATTATTTTGTATAACACTCAAAACTTTGGTGGTTTTATTCATAATATTCTTCTCATTAATTTAATCATTGAAGTTTAATAAAATTGTTGGTTAATAGTTTTGCACTCAAAGAATTTATTGTGCTTTTTTCTGAAAATTTATGAGGCAATTACCCCTTATATATAATAAGACGGAGAATTCATATAAAATCTTACAAAAATATTTTATTATTTATGTTTAATTAGAGTGATTTGACAGATGAGTTCCAATTAGAAATGATATTTTGAACTTCATAATGAAGTATATATTATTTATCCATATCTGAGGATATTTCATATAAAAATAAAATATTACAAATATAGATAATCATTTTTCCCCTATTATTTCAATGCTCCCTAAGGTATAATAAAAGAAAATAATTTAAAATATAAAAATATTTGTAAGATTTTTCCCTCTCTTTACGTCTTATTTATAGAGGGTAATTATAAAAGGGTATTTCGTGATCCTCTCTTGGTTAAGTTTACAATCAGATTCTTTGAGTATTTCAACTCAAGAAAGAAATTTAGTTATTCGAAGTCAGCATGGTGACCAAGCTGCATTTAATGAATTGATTCAGCCGAAGCTTATATGGATGTATACTATAGCGATTTCACGGATACAAAATGAACATGATGCTGAAGATGCTGTCCAAGAGAGTTTATGTCGAGCTTGGGAAAATATCCGGAATCTTCATAATCCCGAACAATTTCATTGGTGGTTAAGGACGATCGTTATTCATGAATCGCAAGAGTTACTGCGTAATCGTCGAGGAAAAGGGAAGCTCAAATTGTATAGTGAATTGTCGGATCAAGAATTATATCTAGTACAGGAGAAGTTAAAGAAGGTTGTTGGAGAGGAAGTTGAACCATTTGAGATTATTAAGTATATTCATCGATTACCTGAAAAATACCGAGAAATAATCTATTTACGATTTTATCTTGGTATGTCTTGTGAAGAAATAAGTGAGAGTATTGATATTTCTGTGCAATCGGTATCAGTCAGAATATTTCGTGGAAAAAAAATGTTGTTGAAAGAATTAGCAAGGAGATACCATAAATTTAAGAAATAACTGATTATCTAAATAATAAAAATAATATAAAACCAATAAGAAAACTAAAATATGTTTAATTGTCAAAAAAATAAAAAGCGTATTCGGCATTATCTTATAGGGCTGCCACTTACATCAGAAGAAATTGAGCAGATGCAGGCACATATTCAAACATGCTCCCGGTGTCACAAATTGTATGAACAGCACTTAAAAGTAGATTCGGTTTTATCCACAGTATTTGAGCCATACCAAAAGCGACAGGATGAAGTTATTACTCGTCTAACTCAACGATTGTACGCTATGAAAACCGAAGATAACACAAAATCAATGCCTTGGAGGTATACTTACCGAAGAATATTGAAACCTGCAATTATTTCTTTATGTATTTTACTTATCATTGCTATTGGTTTATGGTATCAATCTACCTCGACACAGATTGTTGTTAAGCATATGCTTGGCTCCGGAACAGTAGCAAAAATACCACAGAATGAGCAATGGATATCGGCTAAACCAAGAATGAGCTTGCCTCTTGGTAGTCGGCTTATGACTAATCAATGGAGTAAAGTCGAGCTTCATGCTGGTTTAGGTACTCAGGTTTGGGTAAATCAAGATACTAAAATCAGTATTGCTAACAATAAACCAGTGTCAATAGCAATAGAAAAAGGTGAACTGTTCATCGCTCAATGGCGGTTGAAATCAATTGATCAGGTTAAAACACCGGCTGGGATCGTTACTCCGATAGGTACAAGTTATGATATACGGGTAGCTGATAATGGGAATACCCAGATAACAGTTACTGATGGTAAGGTTAATTTTACAAATAAAATCGGAAACGTTATAATTCCTGCAGGATACCAGTCAGAAGCTGATGCTAAACAAATTACAGTACCGTCTACACCAACACGAGTTGATACCTCTTCAATTACTGATTGGGTTGATGCTAGCAAAAAAATTATACATTATTCAAACAAAACAAGAAAAATACTCGCCAAAGAGGCAAGGGCGTTAGGTTTAGAATATTACAATGCTCAACGTTATTATGATTCATTGACTACATATCAATATGCGGTTGAGTTGGATCCAGAAAAATCAAGCGGATATTCAAATATAGGTATAGTATATGTAAAACTCAAACAATATAAAAATGCAATTGTATATTGTGAGACAGCGTTAATGCTAGATTCAACGGTTTATAATGCGAATGCTAGGTATAATCTTGTGGTAAGTCTAGTAGAATTAGGTAAATATAATGAAGCAAAGATCCATGCAGAAATATTAGTAAAACAAGTTCCTACCGATCATGCATTTTCGATTATGCTTGCTGAAATATATCGACATCTTGGTTATTTTGAAGATGCTGAACGATTGTATCGTTATGGACTCACTCAATCTCCATGTGCTGATTGTACTCAAATCGCAAAAAAAGGTTTAGACGACATCGCGAATAAACACATGCGGCATCATACCTTTTCACCATAACGATCAATATGGGTATTAACTGATTATTTATCAATCTCCTGCTTTGTATTGTAATAACCCTCCATTTGATATACCGCAATAAATATCTTGAAGAAACAGAATTATAAAAACATATTTGTATAACTCTAATAAAAACAATAATATAAAATAATTATTTATTAAATATTTTAGGGAAAAATAAAAAATATAAAAATATTTTGTAAGATTTTACCCTTTTTTTCCGTCTTATTATATAGACACTATTTTCGTGGTACACAGAGGAGGAAGCGATGCATGTTTAGTAGTCAAAGAATAATTTATCTCAATTATCGATTAGTATTATTCAAGAATTTAATTTTCTTATTGTTTTTCTTACCATTGATAGCCCCATTTGGATATGCAGATTCTCTACCTACAGATAACACCGTTGAGCAATTATGGACTGATGGTGAAACCACCTTCAATCAACAGAATTATACCGCTGCACTTGCTTATTATCAAGCAATAACCTCATTGAACGAAGCTTATCAAAAACGAATTCCTGATAACAATGCTTACCCATATGCAGATGTAGCGAGTTTAAAAATCATGCGATGCTATGAAGAACTAAAAAATCATCCTCAGGTTGAGAAAGCCTATAGCGCGTTTATTAATGCATTTCCTAATAGTCCGATCCGTCCAGCAGTAGAATATACACTGGCGCATTCATTAGAATTTAATCAAAAGAATTATCGGGAAGCATTAAAGTGGTATGCGCAAGTAACTGCGAAATATCCAACCAGCAGTTCACTCTCGATTCCAGCAGCTAAGCTAAGAATTGCAGAAATATATCTGGATTATATACCAAGTGAAAAAGGATATTTCGATTATTGGATGGCATTAAAATTATTTCAAGAGGTGGAGAGCAAATATCCTAAGACGGTATATGGCGCGCAAGCGCTATTTGCCGTTGCATATACCAACCATATGTTGAGTAGAATTCCTCAAGCACGAGAAGCAGCACAACGATTAGTGGATAATTATTCTGCTTATAAGAACCAATACGAGCATGGATTATATACTTTAGCTTTCTTGGATTATCG
Organism: bacterium; assembly: GCA_041946755.1. Lineage (GTDB taxonomy): Bacteria > UBP4 > UBA4092 > JAOAEQ01 > JAOAEQ01 > JBHGBB01. The sequence goes on from JBHGBB010000024.1 coordinate 6,831, forward strand.
AGAAGGGAAATGGGACCAGGCATTAAAAGAGTTTCAAGCGTTTGTTGATACTTATCCAAATAGTAATATTGCACCTGAAGCTTTAAAACAGATGGCGCTCATCTATTATTATCAAGGGAATTATTTACAGGCGATTGCTGCAACTGAACAAATCATTTCAAATTATCCCGCCTCTCCTTTAGCAGTAGAAGCTAAAAATCAAGTACAAAAGTTATATCAGAAAACCAGAGTAACCTTAGCAAAATCGCCTACCAATTTACCTTTGATTGGAAAAACAACAGTGGATATGAAATTAGTAAGGTTACAGAATACTAATGATATCAAAAACATTGCCAAGCTTTGTGGACCGAATGCATTAAAATCGATTTGTGACTATTATAATATTCCTGCAGAAGTAAATGAATTGGCTAAGTATGCGGGTACAAGTGATCAGGGAACAGATTTATGGGGATTATATTCTGCAGCTACGATAAAAGGATTTACCGTCAAGGCAATAAGAATAACTGCTAACCAATTACAGCAAATTCCTTTTCCAGCTATAGCGCATATTTATAATAACCATTATATCGTTCTGCGAGAAGTTAACCACAAGTATATCGTATATAGTGATAGTCAGATTGGATTCCAGCAAATGCCGATTAATGAATTTAATCATGTCTGGAACGGTGTTTTACTGGTTTTATTGCCAAGATCGGACATTAAAAGAAATACTGTACTAGATACAGAAGTATCTTATATTCGATATCTCAATTCTAATATATCTATTTCGGAACTGGTTTTTATTTCAAAGTCGGAAATGCTCCAAATTAGAGGGGGAAATAATCCAACCGTATGTGTGTTTTTTTGTCCCAATGGTCATGGTCCTATAAATGATTCAGTAACATCAGGATTTCAAGGTGGTGTGGGTGCTGGGCAAAAAGAAGAACAAAATGGTTCTGATACCAATAGCCCCGTTGGTGGAGGCAATATAGCTTCAATTGGTGGTGGTACCGGTCTAAGTGCAACATCACTCGGGGTGGGTTTGGGAAATAAATATACCTTCACCTGTTTTCCAGAAATGGAAATCGCAAGTATTCCCGGAGGGGGAAAAATAGTGGTTAAACGGATTTTTGTTTCTCCGCGATATCCGGATAACTTTGGCGATAATAATCCTTATGGAAATAAATGGACGATCAATTATAATACTCACTTGATTGTACCAGAAGAAGGGCAGACCGAAATCGCTTGGTCGGATGAATATGGAAATCAATTCCGATTTATTCCGATCGGAAATTATTATATTTTGGATAATGCAACGCATCATTATGGTAGGTATGCCAAATTAATAAAACAAATCGCAACCAATGAATGGGTTTTGGAATTTAAAGATGGAATGAAATACTTTTTTCCTACCAGCGATGCTTCCAATTACTCGACTTGGTTAAGTAAAATGGTTGACCGGAATGGGAATACTATCATCATTTCCCGGGATTCGAATTGTAATATCATCAAGAATGTTCATGATAGTTTAAATCGGCAGATAACTTTTCTCTATGATACCTATAATCATTTGACTGCTTTAGTCAATCCGACTGGTACCAGACTCGTATCATATACCTATAATGGCAATAACGATTTAATACAAATCACTGATCCCGATGGATATTCTATTTATTACAGTTACAATAATACTCATCAGATTACTACAATCCGAGATAGTTTTAGCGGTTCGACTGCATTATATCAATATGAATATGCATATAATTCTACCGTAGGCTACAGTATCTGTTCAAAAATAATCGATGCCTATGGTCGGATAACGAAATTCGAAGACAGCTGGTGGGGAAGCACCGATGTTTATTTATATGATATCTCAACCAGTATCCTATTACGTTCTTGTGAATATCAATTTGACTCTGATTTTTATAGAGTTACTGGTATACGTTATTCTGATAGTGCAGAGTCAAGTTATGTTTATGATTCTTTTGGCAATTTAATTGAGATAGTTACGAGAAATAATAACCATATCTATAACTATTATGATTCTTATAGCAATCTTACTGCGAAAACAGACGAAGCAGGAAATACCAGCTATTATTGGTACAATACTACTTATAATATCGTTACTTGTGCTGTTGATCCACTAGGAAATCGGACTTATTATAGCTATGATACCTGCCGGAATCTGTTATGGATTAAAGATCCGTTAGGGAATCAGAATTCGTTCACTTATGATGGTTATGGCAACCGGACTTCAACTACTGATGCATTGAACCGGACAATCCGATATTTTTATGACCAGTATAGTCAATTAACTACGGTGATTGGTCCGAGCAATGAAACTTCTCGATTCTACAATGATACCTATGGCAATCGAACTTGCAGTATAGATCCATTAGGCAACCGAACCTATTATGGTTTCGACACTATGCGGCGGTTAGCTTCAGTTAAAGATGCTACAAATGAAACCACCCAATATGAATATTATGCTAATGGTCTTCTGCAGCGGGTAACCGATGCGAAGAATAACCAAACGAGTTATACTTACGATTGGCGGAATCGATTGGTCAAAGAAACCAATGCGGCAAGTAATTATTATCAGTACTACTATGACCGGTTTGATAATATAACTACTCGCCGGGATGGGAATGGACAATATACCGATTATTATTATGATTCACTGAGTCAGCTGACTACGAAAATATACCGCGGTGGGCAGACGATTCAGTTTTTGTATGATTTACTTGGGAATATGACTACCATGAACGATCCAAATATAGGTCTGGTATATTGGTATTACGACTTGTTAAATAGAGTAACTACGCAAAGTTATCCGCTGGGTATGATTCAACAGTCCTATGATGACTGTGGTCGGAAAACTAGCATAACTGATCCGGATGGGAATACGACGATTTATTATTATGCTGCTGCCGGACAGGTATATATGATTCAGAATGGATTTAATCAATTTACCCAGTATAGATTGAATGTAGTGGGATTAAAGACTCAAGAATGGTATGAAAATAGTGTTTTCACCGACTATACCTATGACAACAGTAATCGGCTGACACAAATTAAGACTTGGAAACCGACCGATGATTTCAACCGCCCTGACAACAATGATGTTAGTTATCGATGGAATGAGAAATTAAGAGATTGGACGATTGAAAGCTGCCAGCTTAATATCCTGGAATCGGATACTTCAACGGTGGCTTTAGATACTATTGCCGATACTCAGGGGTATGGAAGTACTGTCGATATTTGTTTTACCTCATACTCCGGGGATACCAAGAATGCATTCATTATTTTCGGGTATAGCAGCATCACCGATTTCTATTATGCCGGTGCCTGGGTCGATACGAATAAATGGGCCATCGGACATTATCAGAATGGAACGTGGACAAATCTAACTACGATTTCCAAGATCTTCTTAACCAGCCTACCTTATCGGATAAAATTCTATTTTCCGACTCAAGAATATGAATACTACCGATTATATTCTTATAGTAACACCAATGGCTTTGTATTAAATGCCTTAGTTTCTAGTGACGGTATACCGCTTACCAAAGTCGGATTAGGGGTTTGTGCTAATCCCGGAAATACGGTGCATACTCATTTCGACAATTATATTCTTAATAGCCAAACCAATATCATTCAGCAGTATGATTATATCTACGATGCGAATGGAAACCGGATACGTATCGTCGATTCGAGTCATAATACTACGAATTACCTTTATGATACCTTAAGTCGATTAACTACCGAACAGAGATTGGGTAGTAATGCTTATAAATATGCCTACTGGTATGATAGTGTGGGCAATCGGACGACGATGGTATTTAATACTACTACAACATTCTACGCCTATAATACTCTAAATCAATTAACCGCGCGTAATTTTGGCATGGAGTATCCATATTATAATTATACTTATGATTATAACGGGAATCTCCAAATCCAATATTATATTACAAATAAAGGCGATGAATATCCGACCTTTTTTAGTTATGACCGGGAGAATCGGCTGACTGGATGGGAGTGTGGAGATACTACCATCAACTATATATATAGTGCTCTGGGGAAGCGGCTGATGGAAGCATATAATAACAATACAACGGTCTATTTCTTTGATGGAATGAATACTGTGCTAGAGAAGTATAAAGCTAGCAACTGGGCGAATTATAGTACTAGTGCAGTATATACTCTTGCACCGGGTAGTATTGGGCATATCATTAGCGAACGGAAGAATAACGCTGATTTATACTATCATTACGACCCGATAGGCAATGTCCAGTTTATTACTGATAGTTACGGAAATGTTACCGTATCTTATGTCCAGGAAGGATTTGGAAATGTTTTAGCTGCCAATGGTTCTTTAGCTTCTAATTTCTGGCATCTAACTACTAAACAATTAGATCCTGATACAGGTTTCTATTATTTCTCTACTCGATGGTATGATCCGATGGCAGGTAGATTTATTACTAAATCACCAGTAAATGCCGGATTTCGATATACTTATTGCGAAAACAATCCCATATCCAGAATTGATCCAAATGGAGAATAATATCCATTAGTTTTCTACAGTATACGGTCTTTTTTTTGTCTTTTTAAAGCAGATTCTCTAATAGAATCTGCTTTTCTTGTATAATTCTAATCATTTAACTTGACAAAAAACAATATTATGCACTAAACTATAGTAACTTAATAGATTTTATATGGTATATGGATTATTTGAGTTATTCGTAAACATTAGTTATATTCGATTATCTTATGAAATTATCTACCAAAGGTGAATATGCTTCTCGTGCGATGCTTGAGCTATCTCTTAAATATAATCAGGGAGTAGTCTCGATTCATGATATCGCCCAGAAAATGGACTTGCCAGTGAAATACCTTGAACAAATATTATTAGCCCTAAAAAACGCGGGATTTGTGCATAGCAAACGCGGAGTCGCTGGCGGCTACTATCTAGCGAAACCGCCGGATATGATCACTGTTGCGCAGGTTATTAGGGTTATGGACGGGCCACTAGCGCCAATAAGCTGCGTTTCCCAGATGGCATATGAAAAGTGTAAGGCAGAACCATATTGCGGATTAAGAACGTTATGGTTGGAAGTGCGGAATGCGATTGCTGATATTCTGGATAATACCACCTTTGCTGATCTATGTGATCGGCAGAATCAGTTAGAAAAAGAGTTAGCTAGTTCGTCTGAAATGTATCATATCTAAATTTTTTTGCATCAAATCTCTAGTAGTTTAATAGGGATTATAGAGTTATCGATTGGTAATATTTATTTGCGGGCGTAGGGATGAACGAGATAATATCTCGTTCGTATCAACTCCGGTATAAAAAGGGCAAAATGGCACAGTGACCATTTAGCTAAAATAGGGGTAAACTCATAAATCTATAGTAAATCAATATAGTTTAATACCATACTGAACGAGGTTATAACATAGCAAGTTGCAAAGTTTACAAGTTGCTATTCCCAAGGTAAAGGAGGACAACGATGCAGCAGAAATCTAATTATACGGTAAATAGTCCGGTGATTAAAGAAATCATCAAATCGCTGGAAACCATCAAATATGGTCAAGTCCAAATAACGGTCCATAATTCGAAAGTAGTCCAAATCGATCGAACCGAGAAAACCCGGTTCGATGAACAACCATTACCTGAAATGAGGAGGTGACTGTAAATCATATATCTCCTGAACAGTCATCTGTAGGGAAACAAAGAATAAAAAGTATATTTTCTGACTTACCAGTTAACTGGAAGCGGAATTATCTCAATAACCGGTATTAAAAAATACTGGATAGAAAGGATTAGCACCATGAAGAAGAGCGTTTACATCAGTTGGCTGGTAGTAAGCATCTTTGTTTTAGTATTGGCATCGATATCCTGGTCGGTCGAGTCGGATGTCGATAAACTATTGCAACTGCTAATAAAAAAAGGAGTTATTACCGAACAGGATGCGGCTGAGTTTCGAGCGGATATAGCCGTTTCCAAGCAAGAAGAAAAAGAGCAGCAAAAAGTATTTAATGTTACCGCAAGTAAACCGATAAAAATTAGCGGGTATACCCAGTTGCGGTATCAATCGTTGCAAGAAGATGGGAAAAATGACAGTTTCGATATCCGCCGGTCGCGGTTGGATATCAAAGGGAATTTAACCCCGGAATTCGATTATGAGTTTCAGGGGGAATGGGCTGGGTCTTCAGCGAAACTTCTGGATGCAGTGTTGGGATATACCATTAGTCCAGAACTGAGATTCAGCGGCGGCCAGATAAAACTCCCATTTTCGATGGAGAATGTCACTTCCGATGCGAAAATGGAAACCATCAACCGGTCGCAAGTAGTAGAAGCATTAGCTGCCCGCAAGAAAGATGTTATCGGCGATCAGAACGGCCGGGATATCGGAGTTCAGGCGAATGGCAGTCTCTTTAAAGTAGATGACCGGTCGATAGTCGATTATGCCATCGGAGTATTCGATGGTGCCGGGATTAATGCCAGTGATAATAACGACCAGAAAGATATCGCCGGTCGAATCGTAGTCCATCCGATATCCGGTCTTGATATCGGCGGGTCGTTCTATCGAGGAGAAGACCGCTGGGGTAGCAGTTCGACTTTAAACCAAACCCGAGATCGGGTAGGTGCAGAAGTTGCTTATTATTATAAAGCATTGGATTTTAAAGGAGAATATATCCACGGAAAAGATGGCTCGACCAAAAAAGATGGATGGTATCTTCTTGGTGGATACTATTTTATACCGAATAAACTGCAAGGTGTAGTGAAATACGATACCTTTGACCCAGATAAAGATAAAGCTGATAATCGAACTAATGTAACCACCTTGGGATTAAATTGGAATGTTAACAAATGGGCTTTATTGCAACTGGATTATGAATTCAAAGATGAACAGGGTACATCGGTTGATAACAATGTATTAAGTTCGCAATTAACATTGCAATTCTAAAAAGAAACCACAGAGACCCAGAGTCTCAGAGGATACACAGAGGAGGAAATATATAAATGAAACGATTGCTGGGGAGTATTTTAATTTTAAGTATTATTATATCAAGCGCAGCAATAAGTATAGCGGCATCGAGTCAGTTGAAAGGCACCTTAACCTTATCCGGTGCTTGGGCGATATATCCGACCGCAGTAAAATGGGGTGAAGAATTCATGAAAAAGTATCCCGGAGTCCGGGTAGATATTTCTGCTGGCGGTGCGGGGAAAGGTGCCACCGATGCGATTGCCGGATTGGTGGATATCGGGATGGTCAGCCGCGACCCCGACCCCTCAGAAGTTAAAAGAGGTGCGTTTCCGATAGCGATATTACATGATGCGGTGTTTCCGACCATTAGTATAAAGAATCCTGCAATTAAAGAATTACAATCTACCGGATTAACTGCCGACCAATTAACCAAAATCTGGATTACCGGAAATATTACGAGCTGGAATCAAGTGAGTAAAACGAAATCAACTGGTGGGGTACATGTATATACCCGGTCAGACGCTTGCGGTGCCGCGGCAACCTGGGCGAAATTCCTGGGGAATAAGAAACAGGAAGATTTGAAAGGAATAGCGGTATATGGCGATCCGGGATTATTAGAAACGGTTAAACGGGATGTGCTCGGTATCGGATATAACAATTACAGCTTTGTGTATACCAGAGAAGGGCAAGTCGTACCGGGGATAGTGCTATTGCCAATCGATGCGAATAAGAATGGAAAAGCAGACCCGGATGAAATCCTAGATACCCGGAATAAAGCGAAATCGGCAATTGAAAAAGGAACGTATCCTGCCGGCCGGAAGAATTTCTTCTTCACCAAAGGGAAACCGAAAGGATTAGCGAAAGAGTTCATCCAGTTTGCGTTGAGTGATGAAGGCGCCAAATATGTTGATGAAGTCGGAACCAGTCTCTCGCTGCCGAAAGCTGACCGGGATAAAGTGATTAAAAGTTTAGATTAAAAGCAAACCGCAAAGATCGCAAAGAAGGCGCCAAGAACAGCAAAGATAAACTCTGCGAGCTTAGCGAATGCTTCTTAGCGCACTTTGCGGTTAGATTTTATGAGGAAATTAAAGGATTTTATTGCCAGTAAACTCATGCTGGTTTTTACCTATGGCTCGGTGAGTATCGTACTCATAATCGCGATCGGATTATATTTAAAATCGCGACCGATACTAGCTACCAAACCATTATCCGCCTTATTCTTTTCGTCTACCTGGCGGCCAATGCAAACCGAGTTCGGGTTCAAACCGTTTATTCTCGGCACCATCTGGGTTACCGGAGTCGCGATGCTGATCGCCATCCCGTTATGCCTATTAACCGCTATCTATTTATCCGAATATGCTAAGAAACGTACCCGGAATTGGATTAAACCAGTGCTGGATGTTCTTGCCGGTATCTCTCCGGTAGTTTATGGCGTTTGGGGCGTGTTAGCTATCGTACCATTCGTCGAGAGAATACTCATGCCATTTATGCAATCGGTGTTTGGTTTTATCCCAATATTCCAATCCTCGAATCCAACCGGGTTCGGAATCCTATCCGGCGGTATCGTCTTATCGATCATGGTCTTTCCGGTAATCATTTCGGTCAGCGAAGAAGTCATGCGGTCGGTACCGTTCGAAGTCCGGGAAGCGAGTTTAGCGCTCGGTGCGACGAAATGGGAAACCGTGAAACATACCGTTCTCCGAAAAGCGATGCCGGGTATAATTGCCGCGATTATACTTGGCTTATCTCGCGCGTTCGGAGAAACCATGGCGGTCTTGATGGTGGTTGGGAATGTCGCGCAAATCCCGAAATCGGTTTTCGATGCGGCATATCCGCTGCCAGCCCTGATAGCTAATAATTATGGGGAGATGATGTCGATCCCGTTATATGATTCCGCGCTGATGTTCGGTGCCTTGATTCTGCTTGGAGTAACCATATTATTTAACGTAATCGCCTGGAGTATCTTGTTGCGTATCCAAAGAGAGTTGGTCTAATACTAAGTATTCATTATGAATAAACGGAAGCTAGAAGAAAAAATCTTTAAAATATTGATGCTGCTATCCACCTGGTTTATTATCGGGATATTAGGCTTGATTCTCATCACCATTATCTGGAAAGGATTCAGTGCATTAAACTGGGCGATGATTACCCAAACACCGAAAGGTGGATTCTATTTGGGTAAAGAAGGTGGAATCCTAAACGCTATTCTCGGTTCGATATATCTGGCGATTGGGGCAACTATCCTTGCAGCATTAGTCAGTATTCCGATAGTTTTATATCTGAATGTATATTTGAAGCGGAATGCTAAATTAGCTACCTTTATCCGGTTTATGTTCGATGTGCTCTGGGGCATTCCATCGATTGTATATGGTGCATTCGGATTCGCGGTAATGCTTTATTTCGGGATTCGAGCATCTCTTTTTGCAGGGATAATAACGGTGGCGATATTAATTCTGCCGATTATGGCGCGTGCAATTGATGAAGTACTAAAAATGGTGCCGTTTGAATTAAAAGAAACCGGGTTTGCACTCGGATCGACGAGGTTAGAAGTGGCTTGGAAAGTAGTGTTCCGTCAAGCGTTACCCGGCATATTAACCGGTATATTAATCGCGTTTGGTCGCGGGATAGGCGACGCGGCTTCGGTTCTATTCACTGCCGGATATACCGATTATATTCCGACCTCGATATTCCAGCCGGTAGCAACTCTACCGCTGGCGATTTTTTTCCAGTTAGGGACACCGTTTCCGGAAGTACAGCAGCGGGGATATGCCGCGGCGGTAGTGTTAACGGCGATTATCCTTGGGATAAGCATTTTATCCAGAATATTAACTAAACGATATACCAAGAACATCGTTAAATAAATAAAACTTATGAATCAACATATCAGTATCCGCAATTTAAATGTCTATTACGGTGAACAGCAAGCCCTGAATAATATTTCGCTCGATATCCCGGATAAGAAGATAACCGCGATTATCGGCCCTTCCGGCTGTGGAAAAACAACTTTATTAAAATCATTCAATCGGCTCATCGAGTTGCAGGAAGGAATCCGGGTTACCGGAGAAGTATTGGTAGACGGCGAAAATATCTATGACCCGACAATAGACGTTATGCGGCTGCGCAAAAAGATGGGGCTCTTATCGCAACGACCGCAAGTGCTGCCATTATCGATCTATGATAATGTAGCTTATGGCCCTCGAATTCATGGGATTAAAGCGAAAGCACAGCTGGATGCGATTGTTGAAGAGCATTTAAAAATCGCCAGTCTCTGGGAAGAAGTTAAAGACCGGTTACAAGCACCCGCATCCCGGTTGTCTATCGGCCAACAACAGCGATTATGTCTTGCGCGGGGATTAGCGGTGGATCCGGAAGTGATTTTAGGGGATGAACCTACTTCAGCGCTCGATCCGATTTCGGCTGAAGGTATCGAACAGCGGTTCCTTGAATTAAAAAACGATTATACTATCGTTATCGTTACCCATATTCTCCGGCAAGCGAAACGGCTGGCGGATTATGTGGTCTTCCTCTATCTCGGTAATCTCATAGAACATGGGCCGGCAGACCAGATATTTAATCATCCGCAAGACCCGAAAACCCAGGCTTATATCAGCGGTAAATTCCTGGCTGAAAGTAAGAAATAAGTTGCGAACTCTTACCTAAACCATTTTCTAGACTAAACTCCGCTATTCTGCGATATCATATACTATATCCGGATATATCCAATCGTATCATCAAAATCAAGTTTAGCATTATGTCTAGCAAACAACCGACACCAGCGCTAGCGTTCGGATTCACTTTAATCGAGCTGCTCATTGTGGTAGCAATAATCGCGATCTTAGCAGCAATCGCCATTCCCAACTTTTTAACGGCACAGGTACGCTCTAAACTCAGTCGGGTACATAGCGAGATGCGAACGATTGCTACCGGTCTGGAATCGTATTATGTAGATAATAACGAATATCCGTATAATGAATATTTTTATGGCTATGTCTGGCGATTGACTACTCCGGTAAGTTATCTATCGAGTTATCCTACCGACCCCTTTGGGCCGAACGCGGCATTTATCGGTGCCCGCCAGATATTTAATAATCCGCAACATCATTATTACTTCTATTGCCGGTGGGCAAACTTAAACGGAATCGATGATAATGTCTGGGATAGCGATCGTGATGACCTCGACCGATTCTGGCTGAATAAATGGTTTGGATATTGGGGAATAAACAGTTTCGGGCCGGATAATCGATATGAACCTGAGCCGGTAGAATATGATCCGACTAATGGAATAATTTCTAACGGAGATATCTGGCGTCGCCAAAATGAAAAGGTTATAACAGAATAACTGTTGGCGGATATTAGTAAGGCCGGTTCGCTTGAATTTGCCAGATTTCGATTGTCGCAGACCCAGCGCCACTGAATGTAGCTTTAACTAACCGAATACGATAGGTATCGGCTTGAACACTTTGTCCCAAGGTTAAAGTATTATCTCCATCGCGTGACGCAGTCCGCCAGTAGATCCGAGCAGAAGGATTTGCTGTATCTCCGGTTAAACTTACCAGTTCTACATATAAATTGCCAAAGGTAATTCCATTTCCAGTGCCCGGAGTTAAGGTATATTGCGGTGCTGAACCTATCCCACCACCCCCGCCTGGACCCTGCATAATCCGGCGTAACGCTTCCAGTAAATCGTTTGACTCTACGTTTTTAACTTTATATATCTTCCAAGGCTGGTCTTCCAGTTTCGGCAATTGGGCGATATAATCCGCAACTTTCTTTTGATTCAGTTTGGTATCGACTACTGAAATCGTTCCGGTCTTGACATCCGGAATTAATCGACGGCCTGATTCAGGATACTCTTTCAATTGATAATCCAGTTCGTCTTGTCCATGTAACATTGCCTCTAATATTTCTGTAACAGCAGTGACCGTTTGTTTCCGAAGATTATCTTTTCGCTCTTTTTCAACGGCATCATCTTTTGGGTCAGGTAATAAATCCTGTGGCACGACTCGATATACATTTGCCACCAATTCTGATGTTGTTACTCTATCCATTGCTAAGTACTTTTCTACCTTCTTGATATTGCCTAGCGAATCCCGAATCACTAAAGTATTTCCACCCGGCTCGAGAATCACTTTCCTTTGATTCGAGTCTACTCCCGGTACTGGAGAAGCTTCCAACATTACTACTATTGCTTTCCGCAAATCTTCTGCGACTGCCCGACGTAAAATAAATGTTTTGGTTACAAGCTCTGTCGGTCGCGATTGTATTTCCGGTAGGTTCGTTGTTAAATAGTCATTGAGTTTATCAATAGTAACCTGAGTATCGGTAATAATCAACTGGTAGGTTCGTTCGTCCAACGATAATTGTTGTCCAGCTATTTGTGGTTTAACATTTTTGCCATATAAATAATCCTGGAGCATCCGATTCTCAATCATCAAGTAGTGTAGTTTGCGAACCTGTTCTTCATTTAGCGTATATACTTTACTTTTTAACTCCGGGACTATTTGGATGGTGTTTCCGGTTCGCACATATTTAAATCCATATAATGGCAATAAGCTCTCAAGCGCTTGTTTTAACGACCAGTGTGACGCCGAAAAACTGACTTTCGTTTTTATCCCTTCGCCGATGATAATATTGAATCCGGCGATTGCTCCCATCTGGACTAGCACATCACCGAGTTCCTGATTCGCGACCTCCATGGTGATTACCGGTACCAGCATTTTCTGTTCATTATCAACTTCCTCTTTCGCTTTAATATCAGCCTGCCGCTGTAATTCGAGTTCCTGTTCATATTCTGTTCGGGTCTGGTCAAGCATTAGTTTTGCGCGACTATATGCCGGGATTAGAGTTAGTGTCGTCTCCCATTCTTCATGCGCTTTAATGAACTGCTTCTTCGATAGATAATGCATACCCATCTGATAATGCTGTTCCGCTTCTTTGATTCGAGCAGCTACTTCCAGTTTTGCCCGTTCTTCCCGGACTTTAGTTTCTTCAGCATCAGCTTTTTTTAATTGTTCAGCGCGAGTTTTATCTTCGGTTGATATCTGTGCCAACCGAGTATCAGCATGAATAGAATTAGATAAAGCGACGCTGCGTTCCACACTAAATATAATCAAAACGGAAATGATTAATACATATGAACTTATCTTGATTTTCATAAGATAATACTCCTTCTTGCCATATTTCTGGTATTATGTTTAAAATGCTTACACTAACCAGCAATTTCGATTATAGCACTCGTAATGTTATCTGTCAAATAGTTGCGGCTATTCGGTGAAACTAATTCAGTAAGCTTCTATTATTAATGACGAAAAATAAGTTAATTTGGTTCAGGTTTGTATGAATTGACGGTTGCTAAAGATATGTGATAGCATACTTTACATTATTATTTCAGAAATAAAATTAACTATTTAATATTTATAGGAGGAGATATATGAGACAAAAAATTGCATTATTTTGGCCTGGTGATTATCGACCAAAACCGAACGAATTAGCCTTACCGAATATGAAAGAAGCTACTATCCAGCTTGAAGCCGCACTCAAGAAATTAGGGTATCCTTCGTATCGGATTCCCGGATTTTTAACGAAACCAAATGAAGCGATCGAAAAGCTGGGGTCGGTAGATGACCCGATGATCGGCGTTTTTGTTCATTGGTGTTATGGGCCGCATACTACTGATGGAGTAGTGGGTAAAGACACTCCGCTATTATTAGCGAGTAATTTTTCCGGAGAATGGCCGGGATTAGTCGGATTGCTTAACACGAGCGCTTGTTTAGAAAGTGTAGGGAAAAAGCATTCCCGGATTTGGACCAGTGCATCTGATTGGACTAAAGATAAACTATTCATGGCGCGGTTGGAAGAATGGTGTACCACCGGTAGGATAAAATATTCCAAAAAAGAAGTCCAAGCACCGCAGCGGGTATCGAAAAAAGCAAATGCTATCGCGAAGAAAATAGCCGACCAAATCCGGAATCGCCGGATTCTGGCGATGATGCTTGGCGATACCTCGATGGGAATGATTAACGGCTATTTCGGGCACCGGCTATTGAATCCAATCGGGTTTACGGAACATAAGGTAGACCAGGCATGGATTATTGATCGGGGGAAGAATATTAAGCCGGAACGGATTGAAGCGGCATTTAAGTTTGTTAAAGAGAAAGGGATAACGTTCCACTATGGCGAAAAAGGTGCAGCCGATTTCAATGAATCGGCGACTAAAGAACAGTTGCGAGATTATCTAGCAATTCTGGATTTGGTAGCCGAATTCAAAATCGATTGTATTGGATGGCAATATCAACTGGGATTGATTAAACTACGTCCGCCATCGGATTTCGCTGAAGGCTTACTCAACTCTGTTTGTCGGCCGGAATCGAATGGCGATACTATCGTGGATTCAACTGAAGGTGACCAGGGAAACCTGGTACCGATGGAGTTAATGAAACGCATTCTGAAAGCGAAACAGATGCATCAAGCGGCGATTTTCCATGATGTTCGCTGGGGCAGTGAATATAACGGCCGGTTTTTATGGGTGTTGCTCAATTCCGGGTCGTGCAGTGCGTATGCGTTTAACCACGAGCCGAACAGTCTCAAAAATGTTCATTCATATCGGCAACCATCGGGCTATTTCCCGGTGCCAGGAGGTACATTTACCGGAGAAAGTCTACCGGGGGAAATCACTTGGGCGCGAGCGTATCTGTTCAACAACCAGTTATGGATGGATGTCGGGCAAGGTGAATCGATAAAATTACCGGATAAGACGAAAGAAGAATGGTGGAAAGGTACTACCCGGGAATGGCCGTTTATGGCAGCCGATTTAGGCATCTCGCAAGAAACATTAATGGCACATTATATGAGCAACCATATTGCAGTGGTTTATGGCGATATTTTCGAAGAGATGATAGCGTTAAGTCAGATGTTGGGATTCAAGGTTCGAGTGTTAAAAGCGAAGTAAAAAGTCTATAACTAGTAGACAGAAGTCAGTAGACAGTAGCTAGGAACTGCTGTCTACTGCATTTTCTCTTGCTGCCAAAGAAAAACCATCTTTTTTATAGCTTCCCAGAAGATGATTACTACCAGGAGAATCATGATTATTGAGAGTGCAGCATTCAGATTCCCTTGGAAATTATGTTTCGGTAAATAATTGCCGGTGATATTCAATATTCCAGCGGTAACTGTTGTAGCGAACATAAACAGCGAGGGTAAAAAAGCGATCATCGCATAACTCCATCGTTTGCTATGCTTGATGATATAGAGTGTTCCAACCAGCAGTGCTAAGGTTGCAAGGAGTTGGTTTGCTACTCCGAACATCGGCCAGATAGTAGAGATATCTCCTTGATATACCAGATATCCCCAGAGAAAACTAATCAATCCGCCACTTAACATTATTCCCAGAATCGATTTGTTTGGTTTCAACCGCGGTTTAACCAATCGGGCTAATTCTTCAACGATATACCGCGCCACCCGAGTACCGGTATCAACGGTGGTCAAAATAAACAGGGCTTCAAACATGATGGCAAAATGGTACCAGTATCCCATCAACGCTTTCATGCCCGGAATAGCGGATAAAATAACCGACATTCCCGCTGCTAACGATACCGCACCGCCGGGTCTACCGACTAACGTTTCTCCGGTCATTCGTTCAATATCTGCCAGTTGTGTTGTCGTAAATCCGAGATGCTGGAATACCGTTGCCGGGACATTGATTGCGAAATAATCGCCGGGTAGCAGAACGGTTGCGGCAATCAATGCCATGATCGAAACCACTGCTTCAATCAGCATCGCTCCGAATCCGATCATTCGAATATCCGATTCCCGATTGATCATTTTCGGAGTGGTACCTGAAGCTACCAGGCTATGGAATCCGCTGATAGCGCCGCAGGCGATGGTGATACAAACAAACGGCCAAACCTTTCCCGGAATAATCGGGCCGCCGCCATGGATAAACGAGGTTACTGCCGGC
Source organism: bacterium (assembly GCA_041946755.1). GTDB lineage: Bacteria > UBP4 > UBA4092 > JAOAEQ01 > JAOAEQ01 > JBHGBB01. Next base: position 22,755 of record JBHGBB010000024.1, read on the forward strand.
ATATTTAAATGCGGATTGACAATAAATATCCCGAGCGCTAATAGCGCTATGGTCCCGATTTTCATATATGAACTGAGATAATCGCGGGGACATAATAGCAGCCAAACCGGAAGTATCGAAGCAATAAATCCATAGACCGGAAGAATAATCGATAGGGTAGGTTTGGAAAATATCAGAAAATGGGCATAACTGGATCGGGAAAATGGTTCTCCAAGAACCACGCCCGCAATGACAATGATGACTCCGATGAGCGACGCTTCAACGATTTTTCCCGGCCGGAGTTTATACATATATAACGCGACAATAAGTGCTGCCGGGATGCTGACTGCTATGGCGAAAGTAGCCCAGGCGCTTTCACTCAACGCATTGACTACGACCAGCGCTAATCCGGCTAATGCGGTAACGATAATGAATAGGATCGCGATTCCGGTAGCATATCCCGCTGGTTTACTGATATTTTTCCGGGCTAATCGAGTGAGTGATAATCCATTGGTTCTAACTGAAGCGAATAAGATGATAGTATCATGGACCGCGCCACCCAAAACCGCGCCGATGAGAATCCATAAGAATCCCGGGAGATATCCGAACTGGGCGGCTAATACCGGGCCGACTAACGGACCGGCACCGGAGATTGCGGCAAAATGATGACCGAACAGAACGAATTTATTGGTGGGATGATAATCGCGGCCGTCGCGTAATGTATGCGCGGGGGTGCTTCTGGCATCGTTGACAACAAGTATCTTTGCGATGATAAATTTCGCATAGTAGCGATAGGCGAATGCGAATACCAGCATCGCAGTGATTAAAAGAACTAATGCAGACATAATGATAAATATCTTATCCTAAATTGCCATCGTCTGCAAATAGTATTACTGTTGATAAGGTAGTGTAACCTATGATTGGACTAGGTTTCGGGCTTGATGAGAATAAAAAGCTTTTTGGCTATAAATGTAGTTGGTAGTTAGGTAAGGGTTAGGGATTGAGTTGGGTTGTTAGTCTTAGGTAGTTGGTTTGTGACTCACTACTATACCCAACAACTTAACTCACTACTTTACCTTAATCCAATCCCAGATTTTAATCTTCTTCACTCTTAACTCTTCATTCTTAATTGCTTATTATGGTTTCCCTACCGGGAGAACATACATGGCTTCTTCTTTTTCCGGTAATGGAATCGATTTTTTAACCTGCATCGGGTCGAATCCACCGACGGTGACTATTCCTAGATGGAGAGCGGTTGCTTGCAAACATAGATTTTCTGCTGCATGACCGACTTCGTAGTGGACAAACATCGCACCCATTGTTCCTCCACGGCGGTTGGTTCGTTCATAAACCGCAGAAAATAAGAATACTGCCGGGGCTGATTTTACTACCGGCTGTACTGATAATTCAGCGCGAACATCTCCTGATTTAACTAATACGATAGCATGCTCTTTGGGTAGATAATGATACAATCCAGCAGGTAAATCTTTCACATTCACTGCTGTTACATAGAGTTCTAATGGATAGGTAGCCATCGCTGATGGTGCGGTTCGATGTCCGGTTTTCGGATCGGTAATCCCTTGCGCTGCCCAGAGTAATTGCGATATTTCCGGTATTGTTAAAGCTGTATCAGAAAATGTGCGGGTAGACCGCCGTTCAGCCAATGCTTGTTCTAACGAGAAATTACTTTTTAATGCCGGTGCCGGAAGTTTTATGGGGGTAGGTTGCGCTATGACTGTTTTAGCCGTATCTATACTAGCTGCTTTTTCCTGTAGCGCAAAAGTAAATGAAGGTAGTGTTAGAATTGATATTACTGACAATATACTGAGTATGACCAATTTAGATTTTTGCATAAGACACTCTCCTTTAGTAAAATATTGTTAATTACATTTTACCACGGAATAATACCATATTCCTATTATTCATATACCAATTTCGGAAATAGTTATAATTAAAGTATAAAATCATATTAACTGTAAATAATTCAATACCTTAGCATGATTATGACCTAGGTTAAGTTGAATTATTCTCAATTTGAGAAAAATTCAACTAGATAATGTATTATATCAACTAATCCTAGTAAATTCAGGTTGTAGCGATGAAATACTATATTATGTTGCATTCCGATCAGACTTGAATTTAGCTCCAACGGAGCAAAATTCAAGTCGGAGCGGTTGCGAAAGCGACTTATAATCCGAATTGGTCTGACCAATTCGGGTTATATTCCGGATAAAGTTGGAAATCGGATAGATTAATTTAGTAAATCTGGATTTTGTTTCTCTAGATAAAAAAGGGGTGTCTATCGAGATTAGGTAATTTAGGCAGAACAGAAATTTAATTGCAATATCAGTAAAAAAACAAAACGCAACGATGCTGAAATGTCGCTCGATATAGTACATCAGAGCGTACGTTATGGTATGATATCTAAACTACCCCCGGGAAATACATTTGTTAAGGTATAGATATTATACCAACGGAGAACATATGCCGGTAGATGTAATGCTAGTTTAGACCAACGATACGAACCTCTGTTTAGAGCGATTTGGTATATCGCTTGCATATATTTTAACGATTGGAAATAAAAAAGTTAGAAATTATATAGAGGTATGAACCGATTTATCCGGGCTGAACGTAGAATAGTCACCATTTTATTTAACATAGCTTTTCTTATTATTCTTCCTATTTCTGCATGGGCAGAATTCCGGGTGCCCATCCATCCTTATGAAAAAATCCGGAGTAATAATTCCGAGACTCCTCTCGATACCTATGTTACAACCCAGTTAAATAAACTTGGTACCGAACCCGGGAATCTATGTTCTGATGAAGTATTTATTCGCCGGGTATATCTGGATGTCATCGGTACCTTACCCGACCAGCAGGAAGTAATCTTGTTTCTGCGCGACCAGACTCCTAATAAACGCGCTAGATTAATTGATACCCTATTAGCCCGGCCGGAATTCGCTGAATATTGGGCGTTGAAATGGTGCGATATCTTAAGAGTAAAATCCGAGTTCCCGATAAATTTATGGCCGAACGCAGTCCAGGGGTATCATCATTGGATTCGGGATTCGATTAAAGAGAATAAACCATATACCCAATTTGTTCGGGAATTACTCACTTCTAGCGGCAGCAATTTCCGGGTTCCACCGGTAAACTTCTATCGGGCTACCCAAAGCCGGGATTCGGCCGGATTAGCTAGCGCGGTAGCATTAACTTTTATGGGTACCCGGTTGGATACATGGCCAGAATCGTATCGAGCTGGGATGGCGGCATTCTTCTCCCGGGTGGCGTATAAGAAAACCGATGAATGGAAAGAGGAAATAGTCTATGTTTATCCGGCGACAACTACTGCGATTGAAGCGAGTTTCCTGGATAGCAAGAAAGTGGTAATTTCTCCGGATAAAGACCCGCGTCAAGTTTTCGCGGATTGGCTTATTACTTCGGATAATCCCTGGTTCGCGCAAAATATCGTCAACCGCATCTGGGCGTGGCTGTTAGGAAAAGGGATTATCAATGAACCGGACGATATTCGACCGGATAATCCGCCGGCGAATCCGGAATTACTGGTCTATCTTGAAAAGGAATTAGTTAAATCGAACTACGATTTGAAACATATCTATCGATTAATCCTAAATTCCGCTACCTATCAAGGAACCTCGATCCCATATGATACTCCGCAGAATCCGGCAATAGAATATGCTGCATATCAAATCCGGCGGCTGGATGCCGAAGTGTTAATCGATGCCTTTGACTGGCTTGGAGGCACCGGAGAGAGTTATTCCAGTGCTATCCCGGAGCCATATACCAATATCCCGGAATATAACCGGACCATCTCACTGGCTGATGGAAGTATCACTAGCCAATTTTTAGAAATGTTCGGCCGACCGGTGCGCGATACCGGATTGGTATCGGAACGGAATAACGAGGTTTCCGATGCGCAACGGCTCTATCTACTGAATGCAAACGAACTCCAGCGGAAAATCGAACAGAGCCGTCGGTTACGTCGGATCTATGATAATAACCGAAAAAACCAAGCTAATTTGATTCGGATGGTTTATATAACGGTTCTATCCCGATTCCCGACTCCTGCTGAAATAGAGATTGCGAATACCTATTTTTCTACTCAAGGAATAAGTCAGAAACAAGCAGCAGACGATTTAGTTTGGGTATTGATTAATACGAAAGAATTTTTATATCGACACTAAAAAATCTATAGTAGGGGCGAGGCATGCCTCGCCTGAACACTAAAACGGGCGACCCAATGGGTCGCCCCTACTACGGGAAACAAAAACACCATGAATCGACGGGAGTTTTTCAAAATCAGTTTTGGTACCCTCGGCATGTTTATTATCGAGCGGAACGGGTTTCTGGCTTGGGCTGCGCCGGAAGTGCTGAATGTAGTCAAGAGTTCTGCCAAAGCGAAATCGGTAATCCAAATCTGGATGTGGGGTGGCCCATCACAGTTAGAAACGTTCGATCCGAAACCCGATGCCGGCTATGATTATTGCGGACCATTAAACAAACCGATTCCAACTAATGTTGAAGGAATCCAAATCGGGGAATTATTACCGTTACTAGCGCAACAGGCGGATAAATATTCGATTATCCGGAGTATGACCCATAAAATTAACGCGCATGAAACCGCGGCATATATGATGCAAACCGGAAGAATACCGGGAGAACGATTGGTATATCCCGGTGCCGGTGCAGTTGTCTCTTTGTTTAAAGGATATGATCATGGATATAAGAATTTAATTCCACCGTATATCGTTTTGACGGAAGCACAAGGCCGATTTTCAGAATCAGGATTTCTGGGGCCGAAATATAAACCGTTTGCTACCGGCGGCGACCCGAACCAAAAGCGGTTTGCCGTATCCGGAATTGTTGCCGAAAATGTTTCCGATCAACGGCAGTTATCGCGGAGAGAATTGCTGCATTCTTTAGATATATTAGGAAAAGATATGCCGGGAAATCGGAATTTCCAGCAGTT
>JBHGBB010000240.1:0-5028 GCA_041946755.1 bacterium
ACCGCCGAAATCATTCATGCGGCGAACCGCGGAGAACGGATTACCGTTATTTTTATTAATAACGCTGTCTATGGGATGACCGGCGGCCAGATGGCGCCAACCACATTGCTCGGACAGAAGACCACTACTACCCCTAAAGGGCGGGAATCACGATTAGATGGATATCCCTTAAAAATCTCGGAGCTATTAGCGCAACTTGATGGAACAGTATATATCGAACGGAATACAGTAAATAATCCGAAAAATATCAAAAAGACGAAACAGGCGATAAAAAAAGCGTTTGAAATCCAAATGATGGATATTGGGTTTACTATGATAGAAATATTATCCATGTGTCCGACTGATTGGGGTTTAAGTCCGATCGAGTCAACCAAATGGATTGAAGAGGTCATGGTAAAAACATTTCCACTCGGAGTGATAAAAGATAGTAGTATAAAATAAAACCGAAATTCGAATATCGAATAGCGAAACAATACTTAAATTTGAAATTAGAAACAAAACAAACCATCTGGAGCATTCGAATATGGTTTTCTGTTTTGGAATTCGGATTTCGATATTCGGATTTGCTTTTAAGTATGCATGAAGAAATAATTGCTGCCGGATATGGCGGTCAAGGATTAATATTTTTAGGGCATGTTTTAGCGCATCTCGGAATGCTGCTAGAAAAGAATGTTACCTCGTTTCCATCATACGGTGCCGAGATGCGGGGCGGTACCGCAAATTGTGCGGTAATCATTTCCGATACTGAGATTGCATCTCCGGTGGTAGAGAAACCCACTTCGTTAATTGCGATGAATCAGCAATCGTTGGATAAATTCGAATCGCTGGTTTTGGCGCAAGGAATCATTCTAGTTAATACTTCGTTAGCAAAACCAGTATTATCCAGAAAGAATATTCGATATGATACTATTCCCGCTAGTGAAATAGCGGATAAATTGGGTAATATTCGAACCGCAAATATGGTGATTTTGGGAGCGTACTTAAAAGCCATAAATCTTGCGACAATACATCAAGCGGAACAAGCGCTAAAATCGGTTATTCCCCCGAAGCGGATTAACCTGGTTGAACTTAATCTAAAAGCAATCCAGGCGGGATTTGAATATCGGAAATAGCCGGTATTATTTCCGATAATTATCGTTTAAATAGCGTTGAATTTTATAACAAAAATCATTTGCATTCACTATGATACTTTGTTATAATTATTTAGGTAAACCAAATCAAATTTAGGCAATAAAAATCAAGGCATCTTGATCGAAATCGGGATGCCTTAAAATATGTATAAAGGAGGTCGTTCAACTTGGCACAAATGGTTGAAATACGATGGCACGGTCGCGGTGGACAAGGAGTAAAAACTGCGGCTACAATGTTAGCAGAAGCAGCGTTAAATGAAGGGAAACATTCGCAAGGGTTCCCGGAATATGGGCCGGAACGAATGGGTGCTCCGGTGCGCGGATATACCCGGTTGAGCGCAGAACCGATCGTGGTTCATTGCTCAATCCAGAATCCGCAAGTAGTGGTAGTGCTCGATCCGACATTATTGGTCAGTGAAAATGTCGCAGAAGGATTGATCGAAGGCGGTAAGGTGTTGGTAAACACTCCGTTAACTCCAGCCGAAATTCGGAAACAGATGAAGTTAAACGGCAATGCAAAAGTTTTCACCATCAATGCAACTCAGATTGCACTCGATGAACTGAAACGGGAGATTCCAAATACTCCGATGGTAGGTGCGTTGACCCGAATTGCTGAAGTGTTAAAACTGGATACCATAGAAGCTGATTTGAAAAAGAAATTTGGTAAGAAATTCCGACCGGAGGTAGTTGAAGGTAATCTTCGAGCAGTCCGCCGGGCATATAACGAAGTTAAAGGAGAATAAGACGTATGGCGAGCGATAAAAAAGAATGTTGGAAAGAATTAGTCGAAGGCGGATATATTCTAGAAGCCGGCAATTCAGAGGAATATGAAACCGGGTCTTGGCGAACATATCGGCCGCGTTGGATACCGGAAAATTGTATCCAATGTCTATTCTGCTTTATTTATTGCCCGGATTCCTCGGTAACGGTTAAAGATGGAAAACGAGGAGATTTTAATTATAAGTTCTGTAAAGGATGCGGTATTTGCGCGAAAGAATGTCCGGCGAAAAATAAAGCGATTGTTATGGAATTAGAAGTTAAAGGTGAGTAATTTAATATTTCGATAAAGGTGAGGGTGAGCTATATGGCAGTAGAATTAGCCGATAAAAAGAATGAACAAGAATTAATCGTTTCATTGACCGGAAATGATGCGGTCGCTGAAGCGATGCGTCAAATCAATCCCGATGTAGTCGCCGCGTATCCGATAACTCCGCAAACCGAAATGATGCATAAATTTGCCGAATTTGTTGCTGATGGATTGGTTAAAACCGAAGTGGTTTTAGTAGAATCGGAACATAGTGCCATGAGCGCTTGTATCGGATCTTCAGCAGCAGGTGCGCGAACGATGACCGCAACTTCGGCCTGCGGATTAGCGTTGATGTGGGAAGTGCTCTATGTCGCTGCCGGAATGCGATTACCGATCGTAATGACCGATGTCAACCGCGCATTATCCGCTCCGATTAATATCCATTGCGATCATAGCGATACGATGGGTGCACGAGATAGCGGCTGGATTCAACTCTTCTCAGAAAATGCTCAGGAAGCATATGATAATGTGATTCAGGCGATTCGCATAGCCGAAAATCCTACAGTTAAACTCCCGGTAATGGTGATGATGGATGGATTCATTATCAGCCATACCAATGAACGAATTGAACTTCTACCGGATGAAACCGTCACCAAATTCGTTGGTGAATATAAGCCGAAGCATTATTTGTTGGATATCGATCATCCGGCAACATTCGGTCCTTTGGATTTGCAAGATTATTATTTCGAACATCGGCGGCAGCAAGCTGAAGCGATGAAAAATTCCGGGAAAGTCATTCTTGACATAGCAAAAGAATTCGAGAAAATCTCCGGGCGGTCATATGGATATTTCGAAGAATATCAAATGAATGACGCCGATTTGGTTATCGTTTGTCTCGGCTCCACCGCAGGAACCACCAAAGCGGTGGTCGATAAACTCCGGAAACAGGGCAAAAAAGTCGGTTTGTTGAAACCACGCGTATTCCGTCCTTTCCCATATCAGGAACTCGCTCAAGCATTAAAGAACGCGAAAGCAGTTGCAGTGCTCGACCGGTCGGATTCATTCAATGGATTCAGTGGTCCGCTCTTTAGTGAGATTCGTGCCGGATTGTATGATTCGGTAGCTAAGGCGAAAATCGTTAATTATATCTATGGTTTAGGTGGACGGGATATCGGTCTCAATGAACTCGAAAGCGTTTATACCGATTTGCAGAAAATCGTTGAAACCGGAAAAGTTAAAGAATTAATCACCTATCTGGGTGTTCGAGAATAACTATCAATTTTAAAACGAAGGGACATGTTATGGCAGTAAATATTAAACAACTATCAACCAAACCGGATTTACTTGCCGGTGGGCATCGAGCTTGTGCCGGATGTACTGGACCGAGCATCATTCGGCAAGCCTTACTCGCTGCGGATACTCCGTTGGTTTGCGGTTCTGCGACCGGATGTATGGAAGTAGTTACAACGATTTTCCCTTATACCGCTTGGAAAACCCCGTTTATCCATAACGCATTTGAAAATTCGGCTGCGACCGTAAGCGGTGTTGAAGCGGCATATCGGTCATTAAAACGACAGGGAAAAGTAAATAAAGATATCCGATTTATTGCGTTTGGTGGAGATGGTGGTACCTACGATATCGGATTCCAATCATTATCCGGCGCGATGGAACGCGGGCATCGGATGCTTTATATTTGTTACGACAATGAAGGTTATATGAACACTGGTATCCAACGGTCTGGTTCAACTCCTTTTGGAACCGCAACTACGACTACTCCGGTAGGTAAGAAACAAGCCGGAAAACCGCAGTATAATAAAGATTTAACCGCAGCGATCATCGCACATAATGTACCGTATGTAGCGCAGGCATCAGTCCATAATTTCCGCGATTTTATGGAAAAAGTCCAGAAAGCGTTGGCTGTTGACGGTCCGTCATTTATCAATGTATTATCGCCATGTAACCGCGGTTGGCGGGTGAAATTGGAAGATTCAGTTGCAGTAGCGCGAGTAGCCTGGGAAACCTGTTTCTGGCCATTATATGAAGTCGAAAATGGAGTTTGGAAGATAACGGCGAAGCCGAAAGAGAAAAAACCGATTACTGAATGGCTCCAGATGCAAGGGAGATTTTCCCATCTGTTTAAAGCGCAGAATCAGCCGATTATTGAACGGATGCAAGCTGAAGTAGACCGACGCTGGAATAATATCCTAGCGCGGGCTGAGCAAAAATAACCAATTTTAGTATATAATATTCACTTCAATTTAGACTTACCTTAAGGTAGAGCTACTTTGCGGAGTAATCCCGAATATTATCGGGATTACTCCCAATTTCAATTCCCCGGTAGCTCAATGGCGGAAGGAGTCCGCCTGAGGCGGATTAACCCGCTAAATATGGATTCAAGTCTGATATAAATAGAAGGATAATATATACGGAATATCATGTTTATGTTTTGCAGAGTATCACAACAGGGGAAATCTATATCGGACAAACCAGTGATTTAACCAGACGTATCACGCAGCATAATGATCCGTTATGTAAATTAACACTGCATACAAAACGCAGACATGGACCGTGGCGTCTTGTTTATTCCGAAGTATGTAAAGATCGAAGTTCAGCAATGAAGCGGGAAAAGGAACTGAAATCAGGTAAAGGCCGAGAATGGATTAGGAACCAAGTTTTAACATGTTATCAATAGCTTAATCAAACTAGTTGCGGATGAGTCTTTACAATAAATTTAAATTTTAGATATAATATAACCACCATTCCCCGGTAGCTCAATGGCGGAGCGAGCGGCTGTTAACCGCTAGGTTGTAGGTTCGAGTCCTACCCGGGGAGCCATCTTCATGTTTACCATACCGGCTTTATAACGGCAGT
>JBHGBB010000241.1:0-5001 GCA_041946755.1 bacterium
GCATTACTATCGCGGCCGTTTCTCGACGCGCCTAATCCTTTTTTATGTGCCATATTATTTCTCCCGAAAGATAAATTCGAAATTCGAATATCGCATCTCGAAACCAGAGTATCATCTTGTTTCGGATTGCGGATTTCGATATTCGGATTTGCTTTTCATTAAGCAATGATTTCTTTTATTTTCAGTTCAGTATACGCCTGCCGATGTCCTTTAAGTTTCCGTTCTTTTTTCCGTTTCTTATATTTGAACACCCGGATTTTCTTCGATCTATCCTGGTCGATCACTTCGGCAACGACTTTCGCTTTATCAACAACCGGCTGGCCGATTTTTGTTCCTTTATCTCCGGAAACAAGCAGAACTCTATCGAGTGTTACCTCTTTACCAATTTCAACTTCTAGTTTTTCGACTTTAACCTTATCGCCGACAGCAACTTTAACCTGTTTTCCGCCGGTAGCTACGATTGCATAACTCATTATAATTTATCCCTCCTAGGCTATCTTACACATTTTCAGAACTATATATTTTACTATATTTAGCCGGTTATGTCAAAATAAACGATGGTTTTTTATGAATCGGAAATATATTTATCTTATATCTGTCTACTCTTAATTATATAATAGAGACACGAACTATTCCGGGTTTAAGGTATATTTATTATCGCTATTCGTTCGATTTGATTTTGGAATAGCCAACATGCAGGAAAATAATTCTTTTCCATTTGGCAAAGAATTATTTTGTTTAGAAACTGTACACTTTTCATAATCTTTTGCCAAATGGAAAAAGATTATTGCCGCCTTAGGCGGTTTAGGGCGAGGAAAACTCACCGCCACTTCATCAACTAGAACCATGCCCGGATTTTTCTACTCTCAATCACAAAACTTATTTGTTCTTATTGTATTGTTTATATTATATTTATCATATACTTATTAAACCTTTACTTATAGCACATATACCCCATCATAGTTCCTATCATATTTGGTATTTATACCACTATTGCTCTCTCCAGATACCGGAGTAGATACGGAATTGGTCCGACCAATTCCGTATCTACTCCGGTGGAAAAGAATTAGCAGCCACAAAAAAAGTATCAAGTACCAAGTACTAAGTACCAAAATAGGTAATAACATTCTAATAGGTATGATTCAAGTTAAATGGTTTTTATTGCGAGTTAATTCATAGATTCTGATTGGACTCCGGGACAGATTGCAGGATATAATATTTTCGATACACCTATTGACGTAAATATTGGGAATAATTCTTTTGGATTCGGATGAAGGACAATAATCGTTCCGCCTTTACCCGCACCGGCTAATTTCGCACCATAGGCGCCGTTATCCAATGCTAATTTAATCAACCGTTCGTTCTGTTCCCCGGAACCACCTAACTCTTTCTGTATCTGATGATTTTCATTCATCACTTTTCCTAATGCTACCCAATCTTTATTCAAGATTAGTTGTTTAGCGAACTGGGCTAATTCCGCTATTAACTTATACGCATCCACAACATATTTTTCCCCTTCCAGCCATCGGTCGCGAATCGGTTTATGAACACTACCGGAAACCCGTTGGATCCCGGTATGCGCTAAAATAAACGGAAGTTCGATTGATTTCATACTATAATTTAACGATTCTATCTTAGCCAACGGCTCGTTGCCAATCCCGCGGAAATATTCTTTCCCAGTGAACGTCATATAATTCAACCCGCCGAATACCGTCATATACGCATCCTGATACCCGCACATGATTTTTAAGGTATCATACTCTATCTGCCGAACCTTTTCAGCTATTTGATATCGATCTTCAGATATACCCAGAAATGCTGAAATCGCTGAATAGATACTAGTCATTAACGCGGTTGAACCCGCTAATCCAGCCCGCATCGGAATCGCAGTTCCATATTCAATTCTACATTTTAAATCCAGCCAAGATTGCGATTTGAGAATCGCTTTCGCTAAATCGAATTCATCAGTATTAAACGATAACTCCGATTCTTGGTTAATAACAATCTGTTTCCCATTTGTCGCTAGTATCAAATCTTTAGCCGGTTCAAGCGATGCATATGCCCGCTCTTGCGTTGAACATGAGATAACGACTCCCCCATACATATCGCTCGGATTGCCGATAATCCCCGCTCGACCCGGAGCGGAATAAATGATTTGATTTTGGTTGAATGGTGGTTTTGCTCTACCGAATGTTAACATTTAGTATTTGTTGGTAATACTGTTCATACTGCGGAATGATTTGGTTACTATCGAAGTTCGATTTCGCTTGATTTCGCGCTTGCTGCCGGAACTGTTCCAACCGTTTCGGATTAGTTAACAAAGATATCGCATTTTTCGCCATTTCTTCGACATCACCGAGTCGACTCAAATACCCGGTCTCGTTTTCGATAACCACTTCCGGTATCCCGCCAATATTAGTCGCTATTACCGGAACTCCGCAACTCATCGCTTCCAGAGCTGCTAATCCGAAACTCTCCTGTTCGCTGGGTAATAAGAATAAATCCGCGATCGGCAACAGGTTCTCGATATTCCCCTGCTGCCCTAAACAGATGATGTGTTCATCTACTTCAAGCTCTTGCCCTATTTCCCGAACCCTGCGCATCGGTAAGCTTTCGCAATCTTCACCAACCAGAATCAATTTCGCCGGTATCTCCTGCTGGATTCTTGAAAAGATGCGAACCACATCTTCAACCCGTTTCACCGGCCGGAAATTCGAAATATGCATAATCACTTTTTCCTGATTCGATACGAAATGCTCTCTACATTTTAGGTTTGGATTCGGTCTGAATTTATCAGTATCAACGAAATTCGAGATCACTGCTATCGGATTCCGGATTATAAACTCGTCAATCGTCTTCTGTTTCAGATATTCCGATACCGCAGTGATGCCGTCGCTTTGTTCGATACTATACTTAGTAATTTGATAAAACGAAGGATCGAGTCCTACCAAGGTTATGTCGGTACCATGCAAAGTAGTGATTACTTTCGGAAACGATTTTCCAACCATATTCTTAGCAAGCCCGGCACAAGCGGCATGCGGAATCGCATAATGGGCATGAAGTATATCCAACTGCTCTCGACTGGCAATTTCTGCTATTTTAACTGATAGCGCTAAATCATAGGGAGGATATTTAAACAATGGATATGATACCATCTCAACCTGATGGAATGAAATATTCTCATGATACTGCTGGAGTCGAAACGGCTGGGCATAACTGATGAAATGAATCCTATGCCCTTTTTTCGCCAGCGCGATTCCGAGTTCGGTAGCGATAACGCCGCTCCCGCCATAAGTTGGATAACAAGCGATTCCAATTTTCATAGTTAACAACGGATTAAACAGATTTAGCTGATTTTTATGATTTGATGTTTACTATTTTTAAAGTCGACTACCGAATAAAGATTATCGATAAATTCGAAATTATATTTTACTAAATATGGAATAATGTTCAAACTCCGCTCTTGTAAGTTTCGGTTCGGTAACAGATGATTCACCAGTTTATTCAACTGGTCGCGGATAGTATCATTTTTCTTTTTATGAGCCAACCCGATTTTATTCCCTAAACTATTTACCTGATGCAACACCGAATTCTTGGAACTCGCAATTGCCTCTTTCAAACTCTGGTCCCACTGGGTTATCTTCTCCTGCAACAGCTGATATTGGCTATCAATCAGCTGTTTCATCTGGTCGAGTTCAGCGGTTATTTCTTGCGGTATCGACTGTTTCAATGCGTCACTAACTGCTTTCTCAGAATTCCGGATTAAGGACTCTAGCGGAATCTGATATTTATTTAACAATTCATCTATTTTCTTTTCGATAATCGTCGCTCCGATTCGCGGGATAAGTATTGGCATCTGCACCCCGAAAAACGCATATGCCTTTTTTATCTGGGCATAATATGCCAGTTCATTCGGTCCGGGAATATAGGCGATAGTTGGAATAATCGCATCTTCAAATATTGGCCGCAATAATACATTCGGACTGAACTGTTCCGGAGTCTGGTCGATCAATTCGATCAATTCGTCGGCGGTATACCGCATATTGGTTCCGGAAAACAAAAACCGGCCTGCTTCTTTCCGAATCGGATACCGACTGCCGGCATAATCGATAAAGAGATGGGTTTTATCATCCTGGATTGCTACCTGTTGATGATAACCCTTATCGCATACCGATTTGGTTGTCTCCTTAATTATCTCTTTACTTTTCGCCTGTTCAAGTATTTCTTTCTTATAGAGCGATCCCGCTAACTTACGGAACCGAGCATCGGTCGGATCGAGTAATACCAATCCATATTTACCAAACAGTTTCGTCATCCATTTACCGAATGCAGTCGAGAAACTTGTTCCCGGCTGGTAGCATTCGCGCAAGGTATCGAATATCAGCGGTTTAAATTCAGTGTCAAATAATCCTGATTCCAGTTGAATCATAACCTCGTTTATCTTTTCATCAAACAGGATACCGCTGGGAGATTTGTTTGATACCGGACTAGTCGGCGTATATTCTAGTTTAGTTGCCTGATTCGATTTATCAATAATCGAGATATGGTTGATTTCAGCGAAATCATCGTCGTCTGCTGCCATCCAGAATACCGGGATAGCTGGTATCGAATATTGCTCAGTAAGTAATCTAGCGAATTGGATTGCAGTAATAGTTTTATAAACGGTATATAGCGGCCCGCCGAATAATCCTACCTGCTGACCGGTAACCACTGCTACCGTTTCAGATTTCGCTAATAGCTTGATTTTTTCGAAGGTTAATTGGCTCGCGCCATACTGCTGGTTCTGAGTAGATAGAATTTCTACCAGTTCTTGCCGCGGATAATTTATCGATTGCAGTTTTTGGGATAAGCTTGAAAATGCCTTGTCGTTTGGATAAGATTGATAGAATTCAGCCAGGGCTGCCGATTGCGATAGATAATCTAAAAATAATCGAGTACAGCCTGGAATCGAAGAATAGGATATCATTTCCGCCAATTGCATAAATGATGAGTATATCCCAG
>JBHGBB010000242.1:0-4870 GCA_041946755.1 bacterium
TGATATCGGGAAACTGGCAGTATGCGGAACAGTAAACGATTTAGCGATGGTTGGTGCTAAACCGCAATATCTAACGGTCGCGTTTATTCTAGAAGAAGGATTATCGTTCGCCGAGTTCGAAAAAATTCTTAAATCGATGCAATCTACTGCCCGGGCGGCGAAGGTCCAAATTGTAGCCGGGGATACTAAAGTCGTCAATCGGGGTAATGCGGATAAGATTTTTATTACTACTTCCGGAATAGGAGTGATTAGAAAAGGAATCGAGATTAGCGGAAGTAACGCTAAAATAGGTGATAAGATTATCCTTAGCGGTACCATCGGCGACCATGGGATGGCGATACTCGCCCAGCGGGAAGACCTAGCCTTGAAAACGAGATTAGAAAGTGACTGCGCGCCGTTAAATGCGATGGTGCAAAAGATGCTGAAAGTAAGTAAAGATATTCATGTTCTTCGCGACCCAACTCGGGGTGGATTAGCGACTACCTTAAACGAAATCGCACTCTCTTCTAATATCGGGATTAGCTTAACCGAGACTGCGATTCCGATAAAAAAAGCGGTTCGTGGAATCTGTGAGTTATTAGGATTCGATCCGCTCTATGTCGCGAATGAAGGGAAATTGATAGCGATAGTTAAACCATCGGTAGCCGATAAAATCATAGCGGTGATGCGGAAGCATAAATATGGTAAGAATGCAGCAATTATTGGTGAAGTAGTAGATAAACCGAAGAAGACCGTGCTCTTAAAAACCTTTATCGGTGGGACTAGGATTCTCGATATGCTTGCCGGAGAACAGCTTCCTCGAATATGTTAACCCTTTTATTTTAACCTTTTCTCAATTTGAGAATAGGTCAAGTCCTATAAAATTATTTTGACTTTACCGGAAATAATAGCTAACCTCATATAAATCAATCCCCGGATCAAGTTGTAAACTTTACAACTTGATGTAATCGTTCTTATTTATATTCGATATATTCGCTTAATTCGCGGTTATAAAATAGACACTTTTCCCAAGTTGAATTATATGGAATTTCCATAAAACACAACTCTAATATCGGGGGTTTACCGATTTATAACCCGAATTGGTCGGACCAATTCGGGTTATAATCCCATTCAGGTATGATATAATAATAAGAATGTAGCATAGGATTATACTAAAATGATTCTAAGATAATAAGACAGTATAAATAATCCTATAACTCTAGTAATATCAGGTGATTATAGTAAATTTAGATAATATAATCCGGTAGATTGATATCGTATCCAGTAACAGATGGTATACAGTTGTTTAAGTAGTAGTATAGGATTTATGGTAGCGTCATTCCAGGAAAAGAGATGAATCGAATCGTATCCGAATTTATCAGCGTTAAAATGAGGTGGATATCGATAGAATAAGATAAATAAAGAGAAAAAAAGCATAATTAGGCTTGACAAAGAGTATAATTTACGATATGATATTTGTTCTCGTCCTAAATTAGAGGAAGTAAGATTTAGGTTCTGAGTATAACCATCTCCCCAAAATAAACAGTAGTTTTCGGGGTAATAAAAGAGTCATATGCCAACGATTAATCAATTAGTGCGCGGTATGCGCGAAAAAGTCGAGTATAAAGCGAAAACGCCAGCGATGACCAAATGTCCACAACGCCGTGGAGTTTGTGTCCGAGTATATACGGCAACCCCGAAAAAGCCCAATTCCGCTTTGCGGAAAGTAGCTCGCGTTCGGTTAACCAACGGTTTTGAAGTTACCGCATATATTCCTGGTGTAGGTCACAATTTACAAGAACATAGTATCGTAATGATTCGAGGGGGTCGTGTTAAAGACCTACCTGGTGTCCGTTATCATATTATCCGGGGAACCTTAGACGCAACTGGTGTCGAAGGACGGAACCGCGGTCGTTCGAAATACGGCGCTAAAAGACCGAAAAAATAAAGTTGTTTAAAAGCAGGTGGCGAAAGCCCAGTATCAAACGGCAATCACTATACTGCTTTTTTTATGTCGCAAAATTAAGTGTAAATAAGAGGTAAATGGTTTCAGTAACAAGTTGAAACTAATAGAGTTATAAATATATTGAAGGTAAACAGATTATGCCGCGTAAAAAATATTCAGCTCGAGGAGAAGTAACCCCCGATTTAAAATTCGATAATCGGGTAGTAGCGAAATTTATCAATAATCTTATGACCGGTGGTAAGAAGAGCACCGCGGAAGGTATATTCTATCGGGCATTAGACCTGATTCAACAGCGGACCAATGAGCCGGGTTTGAAAGTATTCAAAGCGGCAATGGATAATGTGAAACCGTTAGTTGAAGTTCGTTCGCGTCGCGTCGGTGGTGCAACCTATCAGGTCCCGACCGAAGTCCGGCAGAATCGGAAACAAGCGTTAGCCATTCGCTGGATCATCCAGTATTCCCAGGAACGTAAAGGGAAACCGATGGAAGAACGATTAGCAGAAGAGATTATTGAAGCGTCGAAGAATCAGGGTGGCGCGATTAAGAAAAAAGAAGATACCCATAAAATGGCGGAAGCGAATAAAGCGTTTGCTCATTTCCGCTGGTAATAAAACAGTCCGAATCCGCCTGAGGCGGATTAAGTCGTAAGTCCTAAGAAATTTATTTCGGATTTCGAAAGTCGAGATTCGAATTTAGTAACAGTTATGGCAAGAGAATTTGAATTAAACAAATTGCGCAATATCGGAATCATGGCGCACATCGATGCCGGGAAAACCACCACTACCGAGCGGATTCTGTATTATACCGGTAAAATCCATAAGATGGGTGATGTGGATGAGGGGTCAACCGAAATGGATTGGATGGTCCAGGAAAAAGAGCGCGGAATTACTATTACCGCAGCATCGACCTCCTGTGAATGGAAAGACCATCAAATCAATATCATCGATACGCCGGGTCATGTCGATTTCACCGTTGAAGTAGAGCGGTCGATTCGGGTATTGGACGGTTCAGTAGCATTATTCTGTGCCGTTGGTGGCGTCGAACCGCAGTCAGAAACCGTCTGGCGGCAGGCAGATAAATACCATGTCCCGCGAATTGCGTTTGTGAATAAGATGGACCGAGTCGGAGCCGATTATTATAGCACTATCGAGATGATGAAAAAGCGGCTTGGTGCCCATCCGCTACCAATTCAAATTCCTATCGGTGCCGAAGATACGTTTATTGGAGTAGTCGATTTGATTACAGAACAAGCGTATGTCTGGACCACCGACGAACTTGGCGCTACGTTTGAAATCCAACCTATCCCATCGAATTTAAAAGAAAAAACTAAACAACTCCGGGATAAAATGATCGAGAGTTTAGCTGATGTTGATGAAACTGTTCTGCATAAATTCTTAGAAGGACACGCGCCTACCGTAGAGGAAATAAAAGGTGCAGTTCGGAAAGCAACCA
Organism: bacterium; assembly: GCA_041946755.1. Taxonomy (GTDB): domain Bacteria; phylum UBP4; class UBA4092; order JAOAEQ01; family JAOAEQ01; genus JBHGBB01. Next base: position 3,398 of record JBHGBB010000242.1, read on the forward strand.
TAACCGCTAAATATACCCCGGTACTTTGCGGGTCTTCATTCAGAAATAAAGGCGTCCAACCGTTATTAGATGCGGTAATCGAATATATGCCCTGTCCGCTAGATATGCCTGCAATATCGGGTATTAATCCGGAAACCAATGCGAAAGAAACCCGAGTTCCGGATGATAAAGCGCCGTTTGCCGCGTTAGCGTTCAAGGTTATGACAGACCCTTATGTCGGCAAACTCACCTATTTTCGAGTATATTCCGGTACCCTAGAAGCAGGGTCTTATGTCTATAACGTGACCGATGGCAAGAAAGAGCGAATCGGTCGAATTCTCCAGATGCATGCGAATAAACGGCAGGATAAAGAAATGGTGTATACCGGAGATATCGTTGCCGCAGTAGGATTTAAACATACCGGCACCGGTGATACCTTATGTGATGAATCCCATCCGATTATTTTAGAAGCGATGACCTTCCCGGAACCGGTTATTTCAGTTGCAATCGAACCAAAAACGAAAGCAGACCAGGATAAACTCGGTACGAGTTTATCGCGGTTAGCCGATGAAGATCCAACCTTCCGGATCACGTTAAATGAAGAAACCGGCCAAACCGTAATTTCCGGCATGGGGGAACTCCATTTAGAAATTCTGGTTGATCGATTAACCCGCGAATTCGATGTTGCGGCCAATGTCGGTCAACCGCAAGTAGCATATCGTGAAACGTTCCGACGGTCGATAGAAATAGAAGGTAAATTTATCCGGCAATCCGGTGGTCGCGGTCAATATGGCCATGTCTGGTTGCGGATTGAGCCAATGGAACCCGGATTTGGGTTTGAATTTGTAAACGACATTATCGGCGGATCAGTTCCTCGCGAATATATCCCGGCAGTAGAAAAAGGGGTTATTGAAGCGATGAAGTCCGGCGTCTTAGCCGGATACCCGGTTGTTGATGTTCGGGTATCGCTGTTTGACGGTAGTTATCATGAAGTCGATTCCTCGGAATTAGCATTCAAAATCGCTGCATCAATGGCATTTCAAGATGGGGCGAAGAAATGTAGTCCGATACTCTTGGAGCCGGTAATGGCAGTAGAAGTCGTTACCCCGGAAGAATTTATGGGCGATGTAATCGGCAACCTAAGTTCGCGACGAGGACGGATTTCCGGAATCGATAAACGCGGTAATGCCCAGATTATTCGGGCAATAGTTCCGTTAGGAGAAATGTTTGGCTACGCAACCGCATTGCGGTCATTAACCCAAGGGCGGGCGAATTATACTATGCAACCTTCCCACTATGAAGAAGTACCCAAAAACATAGCTGAAAAACTGGTACTTCAATCAGGAAGGTAAATTCCAAAATATTTGGGTAGCGTGATCCCTTGATTCTACGCAATCGAGCGATAACGTTACCGAATTGTTTCGGAGGAAAAAGATTATGGCGAAAGCGAAGTTTGAGCGGACGAAGTTACATGTGAATGTCGGTACGATCGGA
>JBHGBB010000243.1:0-4839 GCA_041946755.1 bacterium
GATTGCAGTAAATTACCATCGCAATTATAGATATTCAACGTGCTATCAATCGTTCCGAAAACTATTTCCTGTTGTCCATCCCAATCCAAATCAGCTAATGCTGGCGCTGAATAGGTGACACTAAGCAGCGATTCCGAAAATAATTCTGTTGGTACAGTATCGTTATCCTGTAATCCAATAAGGTTACCGGCAAAAGGTTGACCGGTAGCTGGATCGGTCTTATTGGTTGTGAAGACTATTTCCAGTTTTCCATCATTATCAATATCTCCTACTGCCGGAGATGCGGCTACATTGATATATCCACCGATATTATAGGCCCATCGGAGTGAGCCATCGGTATTGAAACAATATAATTGTCCGGATTGACTTCCCCAAGCTTTCGAGCCGATAACAATTTCCGGGGTCCCATCATTATTCATATCAGCAATAACCGGTGTGGTATTGATTGGTCGGTCGGTAGTAATCGCTCCCCATAACGCAGTTCGTGGAGTGCCATCAAGTGACCAGGCATACACTCTACCATGAGAAGCACCGACTGCAGCGCCAGAACCGGTAACAATCGTATCCAGAATTCCATCGTTATTCATATCAGCTAATGCCGGTGACGATTCCGCGATATATCCTTCAATAGGTTGCGGCCATCCGGGTAAAATGTTTCCGGCAGAATCAATCACATAAACATACCCCAATCCGGCGTCATAAGTTCCAACACTAACAATAATCTCGTCATTTCCATCATTATTGATATCACCGACTACCGGTGAGGTTTTTATATAACCACTGGTATAATTACCAAAGGTGGTAAGTAATGATAAGGGGAATCCAACCCGTTGCGGTGAATATCCGACAACATAATCATAAGAAATATAATCGAAACTTAATGGGGTTGAATTGACTATCGGTATTACACTATAGGCAATAAATTCTCGACCAATAGTGTCTTTTACAATAGTATCGAAAATAAAATCATGATGATACCCATAGAAATGCTGATCCGGCGCAGTTTCTGTGGGGCAATCATCAGCAACTTGTATAATGAAATAGTGGTTGCTGGAAGTAGAATCGAACGCGACGGCATTTACTTCTGAACGGCTTAGTCCACCGCCAAGTGAAATCCCTCGGGGAAGTATCGGATTGAGCTCAGTTGTACCTTTAACTATGGTTACATAAGGATCAGAATTTACGATATATGCATATCCAGGACCGAATTGGGTATACCAACTCATATTGTTAAATTGTGGAATATACTTTACCGTTTCACCAGGATTAAGGAATCCATCGAAGTTACCGCGGAATCCGGTCGTATTGATATCATCGACAATAGCATTAGGATGTGAATTCACATCGAACCACCGGGTATAATTGGGATAGAACAATCTAATCTCAGAAGTTCGAGTTCGAACTACCTTATGAGTAAAGGTGCATTCATTGGTGGTATAAGCCCCATAAAGAGTAAGTCTGAAATAAATCATATGGTCTGCCGGACATGCCGGATCGACCGTGAATTGGAGCCAATTAAGATATATTCCATTACTATGACTCATCCCGCCACTTTCACTTCTGGTGAAACCAATTTCATCGTCTGTAATGGTGACCCATGGATCAGGTTCATAAGCTTTTGTAACCGAATTCCATTGTTCAGCCCGAAGAGTTGCCATAGCACTTGTTCGTCTTCCGGTTAGATTTTTTACATTCATAGTGTCAATCCGAATAGTTTCACCAGGATTGATTTGTCCGTCATTATTATTATCCGCGCTTAAATCCATATCATCGTGCATTTCATGGGGATCATTTTTAAAATAATAGAAAACACTATCATGTACATATGCTTCTTCAGTAACCGTATCTACCCATACATTCCCTTCAGCATCGCTAATATAGGCATACAGTGGCATCGAGATATTTATCGGCATAACATAAACGAAATCGAATTGGAATGTTACGGTATCGGAATTATGACCCGGTAATAAATCTCCGGCAGCGGGATTCCAATCTGTCAGGGTTCTACCCGTATAACTTTCTCGTTCTGAGCCGAACTGGCTATTTCCAAAATAATATGTTGGCGGGATGTTACTTAGGTCCATATGTAATCCATAGATGGTATCGACACCATAATTATGTACTGCTACGGAGATGTTAACTAATTCAGATACAATGGTTCCATCGGATTGTTTAATATATGAATTCCAGATACCATTGCCATTATTCGTTTCCCAGACTCCGCTGCTATCATCGATATGCAAATAACTTACCGCTACCGGACCTTTTACAAACACCGTTATCTCAAAAGGAATAATAGCTGGATTTTCATCGTTCCAGGTGGCACTATCAGTAACTAACAGTTTAAAGGGAATAATATATCCGCTGCGCGCATCGGCGTTAACGAAAAAACGAAAAGAAACGGCACTGGTTGAAATCGAACCCGGAGTCATATCTCCAAAAGCTTGCACTTGTTGTGCGGTGTAGATACTTACATACGGGTCAGTAGAAGTAAGCTTACCGAAAACATTGTAGAGATTGCTGGCGCCAATATTTTGGATACTAATACTGATATCAACCGTTTCACCAGGATTTAAGAGCTTATTGTTATTCCCGCTGGTTCCATTTAAATTATCATCATCGAGAGTATAACTAACGAAACCTACCCCGGCAGGGATCGTGAAATTTTTAGCAAATTGCAGTGCATATCGGGGATCGATAACTCCATATCCAGTGGTTTCATTTGCCACACCATGGAGATAGGGTGGATAGGGACTTTGCGCAGTCGACCATAAGGCATAGGTCATCGCATCAACGCTTCGAATTCCCTGAGAATAAAGGAGCGCGCAAAGACCGGATACTTGCGGACATGCCATTGAGGTTCCCATTAATGGCGCATATCTTGTTCCACCGACATCATAAGGATATGTGCTGACTACCAGATAATCGAGAGAGTCACCGCCGGGCGCAAAGATCTCGACCCCGAAGTCAGTAGCATTCGTTCGGCTAGTAGAATATCCGAAATTGGTATATTGCGGTAATATGGGTGTTCCGATTCCGGTGGTTTGCATGGTGAGGCTATAGGAACCTTGATAGTCAAATGAACCGACGGTTATAACCCGAGGATACGCTGCAGGATAATGTGGCTGAGTTCTAAAATCGACTCCGTTATTTCCGGCAGCAGCGACGATAATCGCTCCTTTACCCAGTGCTTCTTCTACCGCTTGTCGTACTAGAGCTACATCAGTATCACTGCCCAGACTTAAACTTAAAATATTGGCATTAAAATCATCTACTGCGCCAATAATACCTTCAGCTAAATCTGCCATAGTACCGCTACCATCGGCGCCCAATACTTTTATCGGAATAATGGTCGCTTCCGGTGCCATACCGCAAACCCCGCGGTTGTTATCGATATCAGCCGCAACGATACCTGCGCAATGAGTTCCATGCCCATTATCATCCAGCGGCATACCATCGCCATTAACATAATCGTAACCGCGATCACAACGGTCGATTAAATCCTCATGTCCGGTCATTACTCCGGTATCGATAATAGCTACCCGAACTTCACTCGACCCGCGGGTGATTTCCCAGGCGCCGGAATCGGAAATATAACTGGTATATGGTTGCGGTAAACTCGGCATCCGCATGCCGAACAATGTAAACGGCAGGTAGGTATAATAATTAAATTGCTGACCGGTAGATACATCGGTCCAAGCCGGTGGATTTTCAGACCCAAGTGGATACCATCCGGCAGAATTTGCGGTTTCTATTCCGGTAAGATTCAAATACTGGTCGTTCGGGAAGAAATCAATATGAAAATAAAAATTCGGTTCTGCATATTCGACATCAGGGTCTTTAGCAAATTGCGCGACTAATTCTTTAACCGATTTCCCTTTTGGGATTTTAACTACTCTAAATCCCAGATGTTTACTGATTTTCTTTACGGTTAACGATTCTTTGTTTTCTTTTAAACTAATGGCAGCATTACTAACATTCTTCTTATATTTGATTACCAATTCATCGGGAACGAATTGGTCTTGGTTTGGCCAGTTCTTGGAATTCGGAATCCGAGATTGCAGTTCTTTCAACTTGGCATTCCAATCGATATTTTTAATCCGTTCGGCTTTCGATAATTTACTTGCCGAATCGGTGGTTTCCCGGGCGAAATAAGCCCATTCTGCATAACTTGAAGAGATCAATAAAATTAAGGTTAAGAAGGTAGCGATTACCAGGATACTAAAAAGATTTTTGGCATGAGAATTCACTTGCGTCATGGATGTCTCCTCTATAAAAAAGATAGTTAAGATATTGGTTTATTTAAACTAAACACTACATTATACTACAAAACTACTTAATAAAAATAGCACTAGACTACAGACTTGTCAAGCAAAAAACTTGATTACCTCTGATTCCTAATGATATGAACGTATACTTATCCATTACTTTAGACGTTTGATATCGGATTTTGGTTTAGTTAAATTGGTTTACTAACACCGAAATATCTGAGTTTATTCATCTGAATTTATAGTCTTTATACCGCATCGAATCTATATCTTATATACGCTTGAACCACCAAAGTTCTTCTACTGTTCTATTTATCAACTACCGAGTAAATCGATAGGTTCCCTATATATAATAGACACACCAAACGCTTAAAATATTAATATTTATTTATATAAATCGGATATTCCATTGATATCATTCAAGTTAAGCTAAATGCGGATTATTAATGGTTTCAGATAAGGCGAAGGTATTTTCCTTGAGCACAAGAAAGTATAGATATAAGCCTAAAATCACAAGAATGTCACCTAAGATGACAATAGATAATGGGACATTTGACCATCCGAAGCGATG
>JBHGBB010000244.1:0-4785 GCA_041946755.1 bacterium
TCAGAGGAGAAAACCGCAGGTTTTCTATAATTGCCAACGGTTTAAGCTGTTGTAATACCCAGGTTTCTGCTGCCGGTGAACACCCACATTGAGAACATACCCGATCGTTATATATTCCTTTTCTACAGCAACAGAGCGAAGGTTCACCTTGATTTATTGTAATACTTCCCCACAAAGGTCGTTCCCAAATATTTTCTTTCAGTGCTTTAATTCCATCGTAAGTATTCGATACTTTAATCGGATGGTTTTTCTTAACGCTAAATAACTTATTGATTACCAACTGTTTTTCTGTATCGGTTAATACTAATGATTTGTCGGAGTTGAGATAAGGGGTAAATATGTGGAAGAGAATTCCCCGTACCTTCTTTATAGTGAGAATCTGTTCTGTAGAAACATCAAAATCCAAGAAATTATCTTTATGTATCGTAAAATTAATATAAATCTTTTTATGATTAGAATCAGAAATGTTTTGTATCACGGTGTTATAAATATTGCCTCTGAGTCTATCATGTTCTTGAGGGAATCCATCAAGGCTTACCCAAAGATAATCCGCTTTGGATTTAAGTTCAAACGTTCCGTTGGTACAGATCACGATTCGATAGAATCCGATTCTCTTGGCGTATTCAACCACATCGTCTAGTACATAGTTATTATCTTGCCATAGAAACGGCTCGCCACCGGTTATAACCAACATCCGAGAGCCCATGGAATATAACCTGTCGATATCTTTTTTAATTTCCGTAAAACGAGTATCGGTATATCCAAGATTAGATACCGTACAATGCTTACATTGTAAGTTGCATTTATCAGTAAGAATAATTGAGCTATTTAACGGTATTTTCTTATTCAGTAGTTTAAATTTAACTAACCAGGAAATATAAAATAATATCTTAGAAATAAACATAAAATTTTAATTTTAGCTAAAAGATATTCGACATTATAACCTAAAATACTTGGTTGTTATAGCGATAAGTCAAATAGTTTTCGGGGCAATATATAAAATACTATGAGTGTATTTAATCAAGCTTGTCTATCATCTACTGACTTCTCCGATGGCAATACCAGATAAAATAGAGTAGAATATTATGCGCTATCAATGCTATGACCAGAAATCGACTGTTTTATATATCAAGTATAATAGTAGTATTAATTATTATTAGCTATTGCTGTTTATCCTGCGGCTCTATTAATAAGCAAGATAATAAATCGCAAATGATAGCGCAGATCAATAGTTCTCCCGGTATTTATCTTCCACCGCCTACCGGTCATTTTAATACCTATGTAACCTATAATATCACTTTAGGCATCTTCATTGATTTGGTAGAACAGCCGTTAGCCATGTATTCTTGGGGCGATGATAAGTGGATTCCGATGCTGGCAACGTCCTGGGAAGTGGATAAACAGAATAATAGTTTCATTACCCATCTACGACACGGAGTGAAATTCCATGATGGTACCGATTTTACTGCCGATGATGTTTTAACTACCTTCTATACCGGGTATCTGATGAATTGGGCAGTATGGAAATATCTCGATCGCATCGATGCGATTGATAAGTATACCGTTCGATTCCATATGAAAGTTCCTAGTTCGGTAATCGATCGATATATTCTGCGAACCTACCAAATCCGGACGAAATCAACTTATGGGCATTTTGGTACCAAAGTGAAACAGCTAGTCGATGCTGGCAAGAATTTGAAGTCGGAAGAATTAAAAAAGCTCCGGCTAGAACTCGACCAATTTAGACCGAATCAAAGAATCGGTACCGGGCCGTTTACCGTAGATATGAAAGATATCACCGAATCGGAGATAACCCTGCGCAAATTCCCGGGATATTGGGATATCGATAAAATCCATTTTGACCAGATAAAATTATATAACGGTGAAACCCCAACCATTACCCCCTTGATTTTAGCGAAAGAAATCGATTATGCGACCCATGGATTCCCGCCAGCTACCGAACGGGCATTTATTCGAGAAGGGATTAGAATCATCCGACCGCCGGCATTTTATGGTCCGGCGATTGCGTTTAAAAATGATATCTATCCATTTAATGTTAAAGAAGTACGGCAAGCCATCGCTTATGCCATCAACCGGGATGAAGTAGGTTATGTAGCGTTAGGGCCTTCCGCGAAAAAGCAAGTGTATATGACCGGATTTTCCGATAACTTTGTTCCCAGATGGATTCGCCCTAAAACATTAAATAAACTTAATCAGTATGAATATAATCCGAAGAAAGCCGCCCAAATCTTAACCAACCTCGGGTTTAAAAAGGGTATTGATGGAGTCTGGTCGACGGATAGCGGGCAGCGGATGGAATATGAATTAATGTGCGTATTAGAGTATGCCGATTACGCCGGTGCGGCAGAAAATATCGCGTTACAGCTCAATAAGTTCGGAATTAAAGTTTCGATTCGCGGTATCACAGCAGCGCAATATGTAGTCGAAATGATGCAAGGCAGATTCCAGATGGTAATTATGTCCTGGGGGGTAGGTCATCCGCATCCGCATTTCTCGTTTTATAACAATTTTATTAATTATAATTATACTCTTGGTCAGGGTCCGGGAAGGAATTATCCATTAGTCCAGGATTTTAAACCATATGGTAAAGTCGATATCGAGGATCTGATTACCAAATCTACTCAAGGATTGGATATCGAAAAGCAGAAAGATGTTGTTGAAGAAATCGCCCTGATTTTTAATGAATATTTACCGATTATCCCAACTTTTGAACGGTATGGGAATAATCCTACGGTTGAAAATTTAAGATTAAGCCCTTTACCTCAGGATTCGCCGTTATATAGCAATGATTTTTATGCCGACAGCTTTTTTACTATTATGTTATTGCAAGGAACATTAAAACCGGCTCCTTAATATGATTAAGAAACTGATTTCAAATTATATCTTTCGTCGAATATTTCAAGTAATCGCTACTATTTTCCTGGTAGCAACGCTGACCTTTTTCATTATTCGGCTCATGCCGGGTAATCCGGTACAGATATATATTCTGCAGAACATGACCCAATACGGTATGACTTATCAGGAAGCGCAAGACCAGGCGGCAGCACTATTTTCGATCGACCTCAATACTCCGCTAGTCGAACAATGGCTGGTTTATTTAAAGAATCTGGTACAAGGCGATTTCGGGAAATCCTTTGTTTCTCCGGGAACCAAGGTATCTTCGATGCTTATCGATTATCTCCCATGGACGCTATTTAGTGTAGGGGTATCAATTTTAATCAGTTTTATTATTGGAGTTACGTTAGGGATGTATATCGCATATCGTCGCGGGGGATGGCTCGATTATACCGTCTCATTCTTTGCTTCTATGACAAGTGCGATCCCAAATTATCTGATCGGTATAATTATCTTGATTGTTCTCGGGGTATATCTACGATTAATCCCGGTGAGTGCGATGCGCGGTACCGGTGATCCGGGGGTGCCGGCAGGATTCACTTTCGCTTATATCAAAGGAATCTTTTTCCATGCTATTCTGCCGATACTGACCTATATCTTAAGTACTGTTGGCGGTTGGATTCTAACCATGAAAAATACCACCTTAAATACTTTAGGTGAAGATTATGTTATGGTGGCGAAAGCGCGCGGTTTATCGGAATCTAGAATCATCATCAATTATGTCGGCCGGAATGCGATTCTCCCGCTCTTTACCACCTTAACCATGCAAGTCGGGTTGTTAATGGGTGGGTCGACGTTAATCGAAACGATTTTTGTATATAAAGGTATCGGCTGGGCGTTAACCTCTTCGATTGCACAGCGGGATTATCCGGTGATGCAAGCGATCTTTTTAGTTATTACGGTGACGGTAATTATTGCGAATTTTATCACCGATTTAGTATACGCCAAGTTAGACCCAAGGATAAAAGTTAATGTTCAAGAATAATCCGTTTCTCTCATTAATATTCAAGGATAAAACTGGGTTGATCGGTTTAATTATCCTGGTAGCAATAATACTAATGTCGTTTCTCGGGCCGTATCTTATTCCGTTAGATAACGAGGTCAAACTGAATGAGATATATCAGACACCTTCATGGCATCATCTCCTTGGTACCGATAATCAGGGTCGGGATATCTTCTCGCAGATAGTTCATGGCGGTCGGGATGTGCTTATGGTAGCGATCTTAACCGGATTATTATCGACTATTTTAGCGTTTATCGTCGGTGCGTTAGCCGGATTCTTTGGCGGTAAACTCGATGCGTTTCTGATGTGGATAGTCGATATCATCTTAACCATCCCGCGATTCCCGATTTTAGCGGTAGTAGCCGCGTTTATTACGCTCAGTAGTGTATATCTCTTATCCGGATTATTAGCGATATTAAGCTGGCCGGCGTTAGCGCGCGCGATCAGGTCAATGGTATTATCGATAAAAACCCGGGAATATATCGAATCGGCGAAAGTGCTGGATTTAGGTACTTCCCATATTATGTTCCGGGAGATATTACCGAATATGTTGGGGTATATTGTAATCAACTTTATTTTCGCTATGACCGCCGCGGTATATAGCCAGGTCGGTCTGATCTTTCTAGGCCTGATACCATTAGCCGGTCAGAATTGGGGATTAATGATTCAACTTGCCTGGACCAGAGGTGCGATATTTTATCCCGGCAGTTTATCCTATATTCTATCGCCGATAATTATTATCGCCTTATTCCAATGGTCGGCGATATCGTTTACTCGGTCGTTGGAAACAGTATTTAATCCGCGGCTAAGAGGACGTGAAGCATAGAACCAAACATGGATTCCCGCTTTCGCGGGAATGACATTTA
>JBHGBB010000245.1:0-4749 GCA_041946755.1 bacterium
CTTCCTGATACCCCATCAATTTTTAATTCGACGATATATTCGATGGTTACTTCCGGCAGGAGTTTCCTGACCCGGGTATCGAACTCCCGAATCTCTTCCGGGGAGTAGCAATTAGTTAGGCTCATCATCGGAACCCGATGAGTTACCGAAGCGAACTCTTTTACCGGTTCACCGGAAACCCGTTGAGTGGGCGAATCCGGGGTTATCAGGTTCGGAAACTGGGCTTCTAGTTGTTCCAGTTGTTTCATCAACTGGTCATATTCGAAATCGGATATTTCCGGTTGATTCTCGATATAATATTTCCGGTCGTGATATCGAATCTGGGTTCGTAAATTATCGATTTTCTTTTTCGCTTCAGTAGGAGTCATACATATAACGCAGATTAGCACTGATTAAAATATACAAGATGAGCACAAGATATTATTAGGTAGGATTAATATAGGGAATTTATCAGTGCTAATCAGTTTCATTTAATCTCGTGGTAATCTGTGCGGTAGTATCACCAGCCATTTTCCAAACGTTGCGCTAAAGAATGGGGTAATCCGGCATTAACTATTTTCAATTGGGTTTTTTTAATATCGTAAGGAATTCGGACTAGACTCACAGTCTGCTTATCGGAATCAAAGATGGCAATTGAACTATTCGGATTACCATCGCGCGGTTGGCCGATACTGCCGACATTAATAATATATCTCGATTCTTTTTTCAGCTGGAGCGGATTTTCGGTAATCAGGGTGACGATACCATCTTCAGCCATGGCTACAAAAAACGGTTGATGCGAATGCCCGATAAAACAAATCTGCTCTTTGAAATAGGCGAAATTAGTTTCCGCACTTTCTAACGACAAAATATATTCCCATTGTTCCGGATGCCGGGGCGACGCATGGACTAAGACCATATTATTCGCTTGATAGGTAAACTCCAGTTGGTTGAGGAACTTCTTTCGCTCTAACGTTAGCGTTTCCCGGGTCCATAATAAGGCTGCGCGGGCGGTTGGATTGAAATAAGTTATATCGGTCAAGCCTAACGCGGCATGGTCATGATTTCCCATTACTACCGGGCAATCTAATGCAGCGACCATATCCACGCATTCGTTCGGATTAGCGCCATATCCGACAATATCACCGCCGCAAATATAGTTGGTAATCCCTTCTTCTTCCAGATATTTGAGAACGGTGGATAACGCTTCCAGGTTGCCATGGATATCAGAAAAAATAGCTATTCGCATAAATATCAGGTACAATTATGATATATTGATTTAACGAAAGTTACTATTAAACTTAAACTATTTTACTCCATTTTGTCAATAATTTAGATAGAATATGGTATCGGTTGGTTTCTATCTAACCGATTTGAAGTTGAGTTATTTTCGATGCTCACATGAGTAATAAACTCGATTTAAAAAACCTGGATTTACTTGAATTAACCGACTGGGTGATAAAACTCGATCAGAAGAAATATCGGGCGAAACAGCTTTTCGGCTGGATATATCAGAAACGAGTCGATGCATTCGATGCGATGACCGATATCTCGGCTGCTTTCAGAACCACACTCAATCACCTGGCATATTTAAGTAGGATTCAGTTACTAACGAAACAAACCGCTGCCGATGGTACCAGGAAATATCTATTTCAACTTGATGACCGGAATACGATCGAAAGTGTTTTGATTCCTGATGAAGACCGGTTAACGGTATGCGTCAGTACCCAAGTCGGTTGCGCCATCAATTGCGGGTTCTGTTTAACCGGTACCAGCGGTTTTATCCGGAATCTGACCAGTGCGGAAATAGTCAATCAGATTCTTGAAGTCGACCTGGATGCGCAAACCCAGAAGTCAGAAGTTAGAAGTAAGCAGTTAGATAAAACCACTTCCCGGTTGATACCGCAGAATGCGACGAGAGCGATAACTAATGTCGTGCTGATGGGTATGGGCGAACCGCTATTGAATTTCGATAATGTGGTTCGCGCGATTCGGATACTATCTTCAACCGATGGATTCAATCTCGCACCGAAACATATTACCCTATCTACTGCCGGGATTGTCCCGAAACTCTACGACCTTGCAGCCGCAAGTACCAACGTTAATCTGGCGATATCACTCAATGCTACCATCAACCAGCAGCGCAGTTATTTAATGCCGATAAATAGAAAATATCCCATCGAACAGCTGCTCCAAGCATGCCGGGATTATCCGATTCCACCACGACGGCGGATTACTTTCGAATACGTTCTCATTTCCGGGGTTAACGATACCTTGGCCGATGCGCATCGGCTGGTTAAACTATTGCATGGAATCCGGTGTAAACTGAATCTGATACCATTCAACGAGTTTCCGGGCTGTGAATTTAAACGACCGGCATTGGAAACTATATTACAATTCCAGAAAATACTTATCGATAGTAACTATACGGCGATAATTCGGGAAAGCCGGGGACAGGATATCTTAGCTGCTTGCGGGCAACTACGCTCAACGGAAAAAAATAAAGCTAAATCCCAAAATCCAAATGCCAAACCAAATCCCAATATGCAAATACCCGAGTTAGATATTTGAAATTATAATTTGTTTTAAACTTTGAACTTTGCCATTTTACTTCTATGATAAACGAGAAAGACTTATTCAAATACATTCAAACCCATTATCCCCGGCCATTCCATCCGCGGGAACTGATGCGGGATTTGAAAATCACACCGGATGATAAAGCGGCTATCCATGATATGCTGCAGGCGTTAGTCCGCACCGGAAAACTGGTAAAAATCAGGGGGAAACGATTAGGCCTGGTTTCTGCCATGAACCTAATCATCGGTACCTTGCAAGCGAATCCGCAAGGATATGGATTTGTTATTCCGGACGAATTGCAAACTCCGGATATATTTATCAGCGGTAGGAATTTCGGTACCGCGATGCATGGCGATAAAGTGGTGGCGCGTATCGAAGGGAAAAATGAGGTTGGGAAACCGAATGGTAGAATCATTCGGGTTTTAGAACGAGCGCATTCGAAACTGGTCGGTACCTTCGATATGGACCGCTATTTTTGTTTTGTAGTCCCGGATGAGAAACGGTTGTTTCATGATATTTATGTCAGCCGGAAAAAGACCCGGGGCGCGAAACGCGGGCAGAAAGTAGTTATAAAACTTCTGCAATGGAGTTCCGAACAATTGAATCCGGAAGGTGAAATTATCGATATTCTTGGATACCCCGAAGAACCGGGAGTCGATATCCAATCGATTATCGAGAAATATAGTCTCCCTTCAGTTTTCCCGGCAAAAGTTATTACTGAAGCGGAAGCGGTTATCCAATCCGAACCGGATTTGACTCATCGGCTGGATTTACGTAATCTACTTACCATTACTATCGATCCGGAAGATGCTAAAGATTTAGATGATGCGGTATCATTGGAACAGACGAAACAAGGGTATCGGCTGGGAGTGCATATCGCTGATGTAAGCCATTATGTAACCGAAAATACCGCGCTAGATAAAGAAGCAAAATTACGCGGGAATAGCGTTTATCTGGTCGACCGGGTACTGCCGATGTTGCCACCGCAGTTATCGAACGGTATCTGTAGTTTGAATCCGCAGGAAGACCGGTTAACCTTGAGTTGTATTATCGACTATGACCATGATGGGAATCAAACCGGATATAAAATCGCTGATAGTGTTATCAAAACCGCGGTTCGATTTACCTATGACCAGGTTAAACAGATTCTTGTTGATAAGAAGAAAGAAATCCGTATTACGTATCAACGACTAGTGCCGCTATTAGAACAAATGGAAAGCCTTGCCCGGAAACTATATAAGAAACGGCAACTCCATGGGAGTATCGATTTCAATCTGCCGGAAACAAAAGTTATTCTTAATGATTCCGGGAAACCAATCGAGATTCGGAAAATAGAACGAGATATTTCGCATCAGATGATTGAAGAGTTTATGCTGGCAGCGAACCGGATTATCGCTACCCATATGCATACCTTGCATCTACCGTTTATCTATCGGGTACATCAGCCGCCGGATACCATAAAAATGCTGGAGTTCCAGACTTTCATCAAACCGTTCGGGTATAAAATCAAGGTGACTGACCCGACGCCGGCGAAAGAAGTACAGCGATTGCTCCATGCGATTGCCGGGAAACCGGAAGAGATTTTGATCAATCAGGTTCTACTCCGGGAAATGAAAGAAGCCCGGTATGCGGTCGAAAACCTCGGGCATTTCGGATTAGCAATGCCGTTCTATACCCATTTCACGTCCCCGATTCGAAGATATCCGGACCTGATTGTTCATCGGCTGTTGAAGAAATCGAAACAAAAACAAGCGATTATGCGGGAAGACCAGCCACTCTATAATCTTTTGAACAATATCGCTACTCATAGTTCTGAAACCGAACGGACTGCGATGGAAGCGGAACGGGAATCGGTACTGGTAAAAAAGATCGAGTTTCTCCGTGATAAGGTAGGAGAAGAATATTATGGTATAATTTCCGGGGTTACTTCTTATGGATTGTTTGTCGAATTAGCGGAGTTTCTGGTAGAAGGATTAATCCATATCAGTACCTTATCTGACGACTATTATCATTTCTACGAAGACCAGTATTGTATTGAAGGAGAGCATACTTCTCGCCGGTTCCGGCTGGGAGATAAGGTACAGGTTCGAGTAGTTAAAATCGATTTCCAAAAGAAAGAAGTCGATTTGGAATTAGTAGAAGACTAAAACCAAATAGTTATTAGTTATTGGTTGTTAGTTGTTAGTCGTCAGT
>JBHGBB010000246.1:0-4739 GCA_041946755.1 bacterium
AGCAAAGGATAAAGAGAAAAAACTGCGTTTTGTTGCCACGGATTTAGAAGTTGGAGTAGATTGTGAAATAAGCGCTGAAATAAGTGAAAAAGGCGGGATAACCTTACCGGCAAAAAAATTAAGTGATATTGTCCGAGAATTACCGGATGCACCGGTTAAAATTACTACTGAAGATAATACTGCGAAAGTAGAATGTGAAAAAACCAGTTTTACGCTATCCGGGATGCCGAAAGAGGATTTCCCGGCGTTACCGCCATTTCCAAAATCAGGTGCGTTTGAATTACCGCAGAAGTTATGGAAATCGATGGTCCGGAAAACCAGTTTTGCGGTTTCGACTGAAGAGATGCGATATGCATTAAATGGACTATTTTTCTGGGCACAGGATAATGAAGTTAGAATGGTAGCAACTGATGGTCGGCGGTTATCGTTTATTAAAAGTAATTTAGAAGAGAAAATAAAAGAGAAAATCGGAGTTATTGTTCCGATTAAAGCGATTCAGGAAATTCAATCTATTTTAGGGGAAGAAGGAAATATAACCATTGCGAGTACCGGAACCCAGATATTCTTTAAAACCGAAAATAGTATTGTTACCTCTCGTTTAATTGAAGGGCAATTCCCGAATTATGAACAGGTTATACCGAAATTTTGCGAGAAGAAAATAGGATTAAAGACCGCCCGGTTCCTGCAATCAATCCGCCGAGTATCGGTTCTTGCTAGCGAAAAAACCAACCAAATTAAACTGACTATTCAGCCGCAAAATATTCTGGTTTCTGCGAATACCCCAGAAATTGGCGAGGCTAAAGATGAATTTGAAGCGGTATTCGATGGTGAAGAAATCCAGGCGGCGTTCAATGGCAAGTATCTCATTGATATTCTAAAAAACATTGATGGAGAAGACGTTAGTTTGGAATTAAATCAGCCGTTGACTCCGGGAGTAGTTAAACCGGCTGGAGACGAGAATTATATCAACGTTATTATGCCGATTAAACTTACTTAAGAAAAAATCATTTTAAACTACAAACTTAGCATTTTAAATTTTAAATTAGTAATGCTAAATGCTAAATTTAAAATTAATTAGTTAATATTTTAATGTGGCAATTTCTCTTAAACATGTTTTATTAGGTATATTCTGTCTATTATTTATCCTCATCGCTTTTGGTTTTTACTATCCTATATACCCAATATTCCCGCAGGCTTTCTTGACTATTTTTAATCTTCCCGGGGTATTTCAATGGCAAACACTAGCCACCAATCTGATTTCGATCTTAACCGCGATATTCGATTTATTGATTATCACCGCGATCGCTTATGGGTTCGGGAAGAAGATTTTAAACCTGATTAATATACCCGTAAGTACCGCAGGCTGTCAGCCTGCAGACGAAATAAACAGCGCACTGGCTAACAGTCGGCGATACCTTACCCGTATCGAGCAATTCTTTTTCGCGATTGCGGTTGGATTAGGGCTCCTGAGTTTAATGGTATTTGGGTTGGGATTGGTTGAACAACTTCGATACCCAATTCTATTTGCTGTTCTTATACTCGGGATAATCATTAGCTATCAAGAATTAAGGGGTTTTTTAGTTGAAGCCTTGAGGGATAAGCTGAAGACGAAATGGAAAAAATCGAATATTCTGGTTGTAGTTTTTATTAGTATCATTCTTTTTATTTCATTTTTAAGTTCATTAACTCCCTGTACCGAATCGGATGCGTTGCGATACCATCTTGCAGTTCCGCAATTCTATTTGGAGAAACAGGGGATATTCTATGATCCCTATAATGCCTTTTCCAATTTCCCATTCCAAATCGAGTTCATCTATACTCTCGGATTATCATTTGCCGGAACCATGCTGCCGAAACTGGTTTCCTGGGGTTTCTTTCTCTTAACGGCAATTGCATTATATAGTTTTACCCGCAGGTTTTTTAACCAGACTAATCCATTAATTCCAGTCGCGATTTATTGCGCAACTCCTTTTATCCCGATTATCTCAAGTTGGGCGTTTATTGAGTCCGGATTAACTTTCTATATTTTTATGGCAGTCTATACCCTCTCCATAATTGCGGAAGGTGGAATGAGGAATGCGGATTATAAAAACAATAATTATGCCTATTGGATTATTTTTGCCATCTTCTCAGGGTATTTACTTGGAATAAAATATTCGATGCTTGCCGTTGTTTTCTTTTTATGGTTAATTGCCAGTATTGTTTTGATATTACAATATAAAAAATACAAAAGAGTTTTAATACTTAGTACTTGGTACTTGGTACTTGCTGCTCTCTTAGCGGTACCGTGGTATCTAAAAAGTTATATTTACACTGGCAATCCGGTATATCCGATGGGGTATAGTGTATTCGACGGTTCGGATTGGAGTAGATATAATGCTGAGTTCTATACTGCGCATGCGCAAACAAAAGGTTGGCTAAACGTTGCCTCCCAAAATAGTCTGGGGTATAGGGCAGCAGAGTTGGTCTGGCTCCCCTGGCAAGCGACAATGAATCCACCGGTATCCTCCGATCATCCGGTGAATTTCGGCGATTGGCAACTCGGTCCGGTTTTCCTAGCGTTTATTCCGATATTATTTTGCTGGTGGATATTTAGAAAAAGTAAGGAAGAAGAAATAACGCCACCAGCTGGAAATAACAACCTTACTTCTTACATCTTACTTCTGACTTCTGTCTTTTACTATATTTTCTGGTCGGCAACCTATCGGGATAACCGATTTCTGATGCCGATACTGCCGATGCTTAGCGTTTTAATTGCCGGGACAATCAGCCAATTACAGAATATGAATTGGGGTTTACGAATAGATAAAAAATATAGTGCAGGAATTTTCACCGGTATCCTTTGGCTAATATTAAACTATAATGCATTATGGATGACTCAGGTGGTTTTTGCCTATCGGCAGGGGTATCATAATCCGCTATCGTATATTCTTGGTTGGGAAACAAGAGACCAATACCTAACTCGAAAACTGGATTATTATCCGACTTTCAAATATCTAAATCAGAATATCCCGGCGAAAGACCAGGTTTTGTTTATCGGAGAATATCGAGCGTTATATTGCCACCGATCGTATTATTGCTCGGATTATTTCGATACCCCGGTTATCTTGCGGATAATCCAGAACTCCGAATCGGTTGACCAGATTAAAGAGAAACTAGCTGAAATGCAGGTTAAATATATTCTGTTTAATGAAAAAGAGCTGAGTCTATATTTCTCTTCTTTCAAACAGCGGTTCCAATCAGGCTCCCAACTCCAATTATTTCAATCTTTTCTATCCGACCCCGGTTTGGTTCCGGTATATTCCGACCCCAAGGGTATGACGGTATACCTATTCCAGAACCAAGCAATATTATAATTAACATCATTGATTTACCTATAGTTGCCAATCAGTTTGGAAAGTTTCCAAACTGATCCAGTATTAAATCACTAAATAATATTCTCGCAACATTCACCAATAAACCATATTTCTTATCCGAGAATAGCACTCACCGATCAAATTGGCAGCCTGCCAATCTGATATTAGACTTGTGCCTTGACGAGGGATATCCGATATCCCTCGTCCTCACTCCGGAATAATTACGGTATTGTACTTAAAAAAATCGAGATTTATTTTCCGAATAATGGGGTCGAACTAAACCTTCTCATCGTTAAAAACGTCTAGAGAAAAGGGTTAATTAAGTCAAATTTAAACTGATGAATAAGTAATTATTTCGAGATGTTTATACCGTAGACAAAAACACAAAACGAGTTGTATTTTTATCCATTTGCGAAAAATACAACCCGATCTCGAAATAGAGCATTAAATTTCCTTATTATTAAAACAATAAAAAAACAAATAGCGTATATTTCAACCGATATAAGGCAAGGTAATCCTTTTGTTTTCAATTAAGTATATAAATAGAGTAAATTTAATAAAATAAATAGCCTTTATTCTGTGTCTCTATATAATAGAGGGGAACATTAGAATGGAAGGAAATCTTCCAAACCAGAAAAAAATAAATCCTAATTTCGATTCAGAACTTGATTTGATTCAACGCAGTCAAGCGCGGGATAGGATTGCTTTCGGGAATCTTATCGACCGATATCATAAACGACTCTATGCAATAGCATTATCCCAGGTATGGAACGTTCATGATGCAGAAGATATTGTTCAGGAATGCTTGATTTGTATATGGTTTGAACTTCCGCACCTGAAAGATATAGCTAAATTCCGGACATGGTCAACGAGAATCGTAATCAATCGAAGTAAAAACTGGAAGAGGGAATTCCATCGGAAAATCGTTCCCATATCAGATTTATCTATGAGAGATAAAACCCGGGTTGAACATACCATAGACCCTAGAAACGATACAAACGCCAAACAGCAGGAAATTCAAGAACAGTTTGCTGCCTGTATGGAAACGCTCCCGAAGAAATACAAAACTATTTTAGATATTTCTGCTTCTGGAGAAAATTGATTGTTAACTAAACATCCCACATTATCCATTTGAACATTGATATCATTCTTTTTAAATTGCTCAATACCTTTTTTTGCAAGGTCAAGAGCGTCTTTATTTTCAGGATCTCCATAAAGGGGAACATCCATGTTTTCAGTCAGCTGGCGAAGTTGTTCATATGCTGCGGGCCTCCATGTATCTGTACTTACAATTGCAGGACGGAAACCTTTCTTCTGCAAGTATCGTGTGAGTTTTCCGATGGTGGTTGTTTTACCACTTCCTTGAAGCCCTACAAACATTAT
>JBHGBB010000247.1:0-4716 GCA_041946755.1 bacterium
GCAAGAAAAAGCAGATTTGCTAATAGCAAATCTGCTTTTGCTATTGATTTTAAAAGAGTTAATCAAACTGACCTACGGTCAGTTTGCTTTTTTTATGCGGATTTAATGTGGTTATCTCTGCGGCTCTGCGGTAGATTTGTTTAGGTTAGTTTTCGCCTGATAGATAAACGCTTCCATCTGGGTTTGTACTGCAGCAATTTCGGTCCCGTCATACGCGATAGTCAATAACGGGATTTCCGGATACCGCTGTTTTAATCGTTTATTTATCGCTTGGACAACCGTTCCCGGCATACAGGTGAATGGTATTGCATTCACTATCCCATCGATACCAGCCCGGATATATTCCATCGATTTCCCGATACTGAGAATCGCTTCCCCTTCGAAATCAGGATGCAGGTATTGAGTCGCATGCTCGATAGTGGTATCGGTATCCGGTTCAATAGCATCGTTTATTTCATCTAGGAAGATGCTTGCATACCGTTTTTCATCCTGTTTCTGTACCCAATTCTGGATAATCGCACCGAGATAATTCCCATACCGGTTGGCACTCAACTGGTTCCGTTTATTAGTGAAATTGGTATAATAAATCCATTCCATCATCGGAGCGACATTAACCTCAGCGCCAAGCGATTCCAGTTTCCGGACTAAATCCTGGTTACTGAACCGATTCCATCTCAAGAATATTTCACCGATTACTCCGATTAATGGTTTCCGGGTATCCCGATTCAATCGCACCGACCGGAAAGCGTCTTTCGCATCTTTCAATACCGGTTTCAAATCCTGTTTCGATTCGATAGCCGCAGCGATTTTATCCAGATATATTCGATATACTGTATCCGATTCACCCGGAGTCTGTTCATACGGCCGGATATGCCGGCATACTTTCAGTAATAAATCGATTGCAACGATCCCTTGCCAGGCAGCGCGCCGGAACGATTGCCCTAACCCATTATATGAATTCCTGCAGGTAGGAGAAATAAACGGGATTTCCGGGAATCCGAGTTCTCTTAATATCTTCTGCTGGAGAACATTATACTGCCCGAATCGGCATGGTCCATCTCCTGCCGGCATAAAGAACGCTGATTGTTCCGGTTTGAATCCCGGCTGATGTACCATTTTAACAATATCGCCGGTAGTAACGATGCAAGGGAAACATTCTCTACCGCTGGTATGTTTCCGGCCATATTCGAGCGTCAGGTCATCCGATACCGGCATAACTTCAGCCCGGATTCCTGCCGCGCGGAATGCGCCTCGAACCGCAAACGCATGGTCGCACATATACGGCAGATATACTGTTCTCCCGCCATTCGACTGCAAAACCGAAATATTTGGAATATCAAGTTTAGATTGTGGCTTTCTGCCTTCTGCCTTCCGCCCTCTAACTTCTGGTTTCTGGCTTCTGACATCTCCGCCTTCGGCGAGATCTCGCCTTTGGGCGGATGTCTTCTGACTTCTGGCTTCATAGTTTCTCAGGCTATCGAGAAACGCTTCGCATCGGGTAATAATTCCGGCATCAGCGCTATGTTCATCTACTTCGATCTGGAGATACGGTTTCCCTTTCATTTTCTCTTTAAAGAAATGGGTGATAAACGAATCCGGGCCGCAAGAGAAGTTGGTTAAATATAACGCATACAAGTTCGGATGGTGCCGGATATATTCCGCGGCAGTAAGAATCCGTTGTCCAGTCCGCCAATACATTTCCGGCATTTCGTCGGAAATATCGAGTTCATGTAATGGTAAGAAATCTAACGGAATCGATTTGATTTCCAGCTGAGCGAGTTTCCGGGGGATTTCGAGATTCAGTCCGGGGTCGCAGCCATTATACGACCGGCTGACGATTACCATCATCTTTTCGTTCGGAGCCAAATCCTGTATTGCTTTCTTTCCGGCTTCCCGCACCGAATGATAGAAATTCTCCTGATTTTGTGCTGCGGCTAATAGCGCTTGGTCGAGTTCCCAATTCGCTTTATCTAGCGATTCTGCGACGCCAGATAACGATTTTCGCAACTGGTTTATTTCCCGCTGGAAATGGATTATCGGTTGCAGCACTTTAACCTGATATTTATCGAAATCGATCCCGGAATATACCAGATGCGGGAAAGATTGGACATAAGGGCAATAATGGTTCAGTTCAAACTTCTGGTCCGGTTCTCGCCATAGATTAATGATATTCGGCAGAAACAAGTAATCTACTTTCTTCTGCAATAGATTCAGGATATGGCCATGGGCTAGTTTCACCGGGAAACAAGTCTCTGCGGCTACAGTCTCAATCCCTTCATGGATGATATGGGTATTGCTTTTATCGGATAATACTACTTCGCACCCGAGCTGGATGAAAAATTCCTGCCAGAAAGGATAATATTCATAAAAATGGAGAATGCGCGGGAGCCCAACCTTTTTCTTCTGGTCGCTATGAGAAAACCGCTGCGAAATCAGCACTGAGGGATATAACGACGACCGTTGCGCTAATATATGCGGATCTAACCGAGGCTGTTTAGTTTTCGGATCGATAATTTCGCCGGTGAGTATCAGGTCTCGTTCAGCGAAATAGTCCGGGATATGGGGTTTAGCTGCTTTTTTCCGTTCGACATCATACTTTTCGCAACGAGACCCATAAAATAGCGGGGGTTCTCCTTCAACACTTACCCGATTGATTTCGCAATAGTTAGTACAGCTATTACAGGTGAATGAACTCAGTTCATATTTCCGTTTCGCAAGATCGAACCCTTTAAAATTCGACCCCTGCCTTCGCAGGGATGACATTCCCGCAGAGGCGGGAATCATCGATTCCATCGCTAAGATAGCGACTCCAATCGCGCCGGTGACATCATGATGCGGTGGAACGGTTATCTTCTTACCGGTAACCTGTTCGAATGCGGCAACGACTCCTTGATTTGCTGCTACTCCTCCCTGGAAGAAGATGTTATTTCCTACCCGTTTATCGCCGACAACTTTGTTTAGATAGTTATATACAATGGCATAACTTAATCCGGCTACCAAATCCGGTTTAGCGGCGCCATCCTGCTGGTGATAAATCAAATCGGTTTCGATGAACACCGTACACCGTTCACCGAGTTTTGCCGGCTGTTCCGCAGTTAAGGCGAGGTTGCCGAACTCCTGTTTTATCTGGAGTCCGAGCTTTTCGGCTTGCTCTTCCAGAAACGACCCGGTACCGGCAGCGCAGACTTTATTCATCTCGAAATCTATTACTACTCCATTATCCAGGCTGATATATTTCGAGTCCTGCCCCCCGATTTCGAAGATGGTATCTACCGATTTATCGAAATGGATTGCCGCAGTAGCTTGCGCGGTGATTTCGTTCCGAACCACATCAGCGCCGATAAAATCAGCGATTAAATATCGGCCGGACCCGGTAGTTCCGGCACCGCATACCCGCACCTGATTCCCGACTTCATCCCCGATTTCCGATATCCCTTGCCGGACCGCTTCTATCGGTCTCCCGGCAGTCATGAGATATCTCCGGGCGATGACATTCTTATTTCTATCGATTAACACTACATTGGTACTAATCGACCCGATATCTACTCCGAGAAACACATCAATAAGAGGGATGACCGCTCCGCTAGGATGAGGGATGACCGTAGAACCCAGGGATGAAAGGACGCTCGCTTCGCTCGGACGAGAGGACGCAACAGTATTTTTGCATCCTATCATCCTTTCGTCCTGTCGATTTGGGTTTTGCAACTTTTTCCATCCGGTTCTCGGATGTTTTGGTTTTGATAAGTATTGCTCTAAGGTTTTTAAGATGGTATTTAATTCATATTTTGGTACTTGGTACTTGGTACTTGATACCTGTGTTGGTACTTGGTACTTGGTACTTGGTACTTGACTCGTTGCGGCGCCAATCGCGCCCATACTGGCATAATATTCCGGGACAAACAATTCTTCCGGTTCAAGTTCGAGTATCGATTCGAACGCAGTTACCATCCCATCGTTTGCCGCGACACCGCCATAAAACGCAATCGGTTTGGTAAACGATTTCCCGCGGCCGATAACACTTTTAAAGCTTCGGGCGACTGCATAACATAATCCGGCAACAATATCATAGTCCGGGGTACCGATTTGCTGGAGATGAATCATATCGGATTTCGCAAATACACTGCATCTGCCGGCGATTCGCGGTGGATTCTTCGATTTTAGGGCTAGTTCCCCGAACTCTTTTTCGATAGAAATCCCCAGCCGATGCGCTTGCTGATCGAGAAACGACCCGGTCCCGGCAGCGCAAATGGTATTTGTAGCGAAATCGGCTAACCGTACCTGACTATTCCCAGCCTGCGATTCTAATAAGATTAATTTCGAATCTTCGCCACCGAGTTCGATTATAGTCCGAATCTGGGGGTAGAGTAGGGCGGTAGATTTGGTGACCGCGATGATTTCGTTGACAAACTGGGCATTAAGTATCTCGGCAACCAGTTTTCCACCCGACCCGGTAGCAGCAATTCCCGCGATTTGGATTTGGGGGTCTAGTTCTTTTAAGGCTTGGTAGACAGTTTGTAACGGCTGCCCTTTATGCCGGGTATATGAATGGTAGGTTACTTGACCCCATTCATCGACTACCGCCAGATTCACACTTACCGACCCGATATCTATCCCTAAATAGACAGGTTTCATAGCCTCAATTATCTCCGAGTACAGATTCGTAATATATCACAGATTCACCGGAATTGTACCGAACGAGATCGATCTCGTTCGGTA
>JBHGBB010000248.1:0-4609 GCA_041946755.1 bacterium
AAATCCGCAATCCGAAATCCGCAATCCGCAATTGGTACTGATTCACCGACCTATGGTACTATGACCCTAGCAGTGCTGGACACCAAGGTGAAATACTGTACGCAATGGGATATTGTCCGCACCTTTTGGCAATCATTTTCTAAGTCCGGGGAATTACCTCTTGAAACCGATACATCACCCAGTAAATCCGGCCGAACCTGGAATGGAGCGATATCGGTTCCTCGAGAACTGGCGCCAAACGAATCGTGTACCATCACCTTCATGATTTCTTGGCATTTCCCGAACCATTACGGCGATTTCTGGGAAGAGAATACTCAATACCGGCTGGGGAATATGTATAATAACTGGTTTAAAGATTCGATGGCGGTTACCGAATATGTTACCAATAATTTCGACCGATTGCGGACCTCAACCTTCACCTTCCGGGATACCTTTTACGATAGCACCCTCCCCTATTATGTTTTAGATTGTATCACTTCTCAAATGTCGATTATCCGGAGCCAAACCCTGATGTGGCTTGAAGATGGGATGGTAGCCGGATTTGAAGGGTGCGGTGAAAATCGGGGATGCTGTCCGATGAATTGTACCCATGTCTGGAACTATGTTCAAGCGATGGCATACCTGTTCCCGGAACTCGAACGGAATGTCCGGCATACGGATTTAGCGGTTATCATGCAGCCGAACGGGATGATTCCGCATCGAACTAATACCCCGACTTTTCTTCCTCATACGGAACGGGATGCTATCGACGGTCAAGCTGGCGAAATCCTGAAAGTATATCGGGAATACTTAATGTCACTAGACCGCAAGTTTCTTGATGAGCATTGGCAGCAATTGAAACAAGCGATGAGCTATTTAACCGATATCTGCGATACCCAGCATCAAGGGATGCTTGAAGGGGAACAATGGAACACCTACGATTTATCGTTATATGGCGCCAATAGTTTTGTCAGTTCACTCTATCTCGCCGCATTGCGGGCGATGGAAGAATTAGCCATTATCCAAACCGAGCCGGAATTGGCTAACCAGTATCGGTTGCTATTTGATAAAGGAACAAACCTGCTGGATAAAACCCTCTGGAACAATGAATATTATGTTCAGAAAGTCGATGCTGAAAAGTATCCGCGGCTCCAGTATGGGAAAGGTTGTTTATCCGATCAGGTGATCGGCCAATGGTGGGCGCATATCCTGAATCTAGGATATATCTTACCGCCGGAACATATCCAGAAAACCCTGCATTCGATTTTTAAATATAACTGGCGGAAAGATTTCTCCGACTTCGAACATGACCAGCGGGTTTTCGCTGATGGTACCGATGCCGGACTTTTAAATTGCACCTGGCCGAATGGCGGGAGACCGAAAGAACCCATCCTCTATTGCGATGAGGTTTGGACTGGAGTTGAATATCAAGTTGCCGCCCATATGATTTATGAAGGATTACTCGAACAAGGGTTGCAGATTGTTAAAGCTGCCCGCGAACGATATGATGGGTATACTCGCAATCCTTGGAACGAAATCGAATGCGGGGACCATTATTCGAGAGCGATGAGTAGCTGGTCTTTACTACTAGCCTTATCCGGCTTCATCCATAATGGACCGAGTAAAATGATTGGGTTCAATCCGCAACTTACTCCGGAGAATTTTAAAGCTTTCTATGCCACCGCAAATGCTTGGGGTAGTTTCTCCCAGAAGCGAACCCGAACTTCGCAATCGAATGAAATTACCGTTGCCAGTGGTAAACTCACATTGCGCGAACTGCGGTTAGGCATACCGGAACAGGTAACGAATAAAATCAAACAAGTTGAAGTGTCTACGCATACGAAAAATATTATTGCTACTTGGACTATCATCGATGATACCGGAATAATGATTAAGTTCGCACCGGAGGTATCGATTAGCCAATCTGATAAACTGCTGATCAAGATTTTATGGTAGTCAAACCAAGTTTGATAGAGTATAATATAAATAAAAAGGAAGGCGTATGAAAACTTTTATAAAACTCGTTTCTCTGATTGCGGTTATTATTTTTATTATTGCCGGATGCAAAACGGTTCCGGTTAAGCCAATTGCACCTTTATCTCCGGTAGCTAAATTCTTGAAAAAGACTTCTCCAATACTAGATGATGCTGAAGGTTCATTGAATCCTTATGTACTTAAAGTTGTTGACGCATATCCGGATGATACTACTTACCCATATCGCTGGGAGAAAAACGAATATGATATTTATAACGGGGTTACCGAAAACCTGGTATATAAAGAGCAGACGGTTGCGAAAGCACATCCGAATGGTACCCGATGCAGTAATTGCTGCGGGTTGACCTTCGAAGTGTTCTTCCGGGCAATGCAACTCCGGAATAAGGCTAACAATATCGATATTAACGATTTCAATGGGATGAGTTACGACGATCTATATAATTTCATGCTGATTTGGTTTATTGTTGGGCAAGGAGATAGCCCACAGAAAGCGATCGAATATTATGGGCTGGGTCAAGCGATTACGGATTGGAACCTGGCGAAATCGGGCGATTTCTGCGATATCAGCCGTAACAATGGTTCTGGCCATTCGGTGATATTCATTCGCTGGTTGAAAAATCCTGATGGCAAAATTATCGGGATGGATTATTTCTCTTCCCAGAAAAAAGGGGTTGGATTCAGAACCGAACTATTCTCCGATTCCGGCGGGAAAGTTCTGCGCGACCAAGTACATTTGGCTCGGGTGGGCGCGATTGCAAATTATAAACCATTCGACCGGACCCAAATCCCTGACCGGAAAACACCACCTCCAGCACCGGCACCAGCTAAATAAATCTATCTATTTTGACTTTCCCTGACAAAATGATGCGGAAATAACTCTATCCCTAGATATTTCAACATTTCACCTATTTTCCGGCAATAAACCTGGTTGGGAGAGGACCTAGTGTGCCTTCAACCCACACTAGGTATACTCCGTTAATGAGCTAAGAGCAAATCCCATCAGGTTTTGACTTCGATTAGACAAATTCGGAATAATTATGGTATCCTAATTTGGATATTTCGGAGATAAATGCTAACCGCAGAGGACACAGAGAAGGCGCAAAGCTCGCAAAGACTTTCTCTGCGTTCTTAACGCAAACCTTAGCGCTCTTTGCGGTTAAGGCTTTTATATTTTTCTCTGATTTAACTATTTAACCATTTAACTATTTAACTAATCGTTTATTTTCCTATGGCATATAAAGATTTAAGAGAATTTATCCAAATATTGGAACAAAAAGGATTATTAAAACGGATTAAAACCGAAGTCGATTGCGAGTTGGAAATAACCGAAATCGCTGACCGGATGGTTAAACAGACCGGCCCGGCATTATTATTTGAAAACGTTAAAGGATATTCGGTACCGGTTCTGATCAATACCTTTGCCTCTTATGACCGGATGAATCTGGCTTTAGAAGTCGATAACCTAGACCAAATCGCTGACCGAATTCGGGACCTTATCAAACCCCAAATGCCGACCGGAATCTGGGATAAAATCTTAATGCTGCCGAAACTGGCTGAAATATCCAATTATATCCCGAAACAGGTTAAATCCGGGCCTTGCAAAGAAGTGGTTATTAAAGATAGCCCGCAACTATCTAAATTCCCGATTTTGAAATGCTGGCCGCTTGATGGCGGCAAATTTATTACGCTCCCGATGGTGTTCACTAAAGACCCGGAAACCGGAATTCGGAATGTCGGCATGTATCGAATGCAGGTATATGACGACCGGACTACCGGCATGCATTGGCATATTCATAAACATGGCGCCCGCCATTATGAGAAAACCGAACATAACCGGAAACGGCTGGAAGTTGCAGTCGCCATCGGAGCCGATCCGGCAACGATATATGCATCTACCGCGCCGGTACCGGAAGGAATCGATGAAATGCTGTTCGCCGGGTTCTTAAGAAAAGAGCCGGTTGAACTGGTGAAATGCGAAACGGTAGACCTAGAAGTTCCGGCATATTCCGAAATTGTTTTAGAAGGGTATGTTGACCCGGAAGAGAGAAGAATAGAAGGACCATTCGGCGACCATACTGGGTTCTATTCCCCAGCGGATTCCTATCCGATATTCCATATCACCTGCATAACGCATCGGAACAATCCGATATATCCGGCAACGATTGTTGGCAAACCACCGATGGAAGATTGCTATTTCGGGAAAGCGACTGAACGGATTTTTCTACCGCTACTTCAGATGCTCCAGCCGGAAATAGTCGATATGAATCTCCCGATTGAAGGGGTATTCCATAACTGCGCGATTATCAGTATCCGGAAAAGTTATCCCGGGCAGGCGAAAAAGGTTATGCAGTTTATCTGGGGGTTAGGCCAGATGATGTTTACTAAACTGATTATTATCGTTGATGCTGAGGTTAAGGTTCAGAACCTCTCTGAAGTCAGTTGGAAAGTGTTTAATAACATCGATGCGAACCGGGATGTGACGATTGTTGAAGGGCCGGTCGATGTGCTCGATCATGCGGCACCGCAACCGAATTATGGTTCGAAAATGGGGATTGATGCGACCCGGAAATTCCCGGAAGAAATAGCCCGCCCTTGGCCGGATGAAATTAAGATGAACGAGGAAATTAAAAAACTC
>JBHGBB010000249.1:0-4607 GCA_041946755.1 bacterium
TCGATCTATGCGTTTAGCAGTTACTTTACCATCTCGGGAAATGATTCAGGGACGATCACAATCACTTCACCATATAGCGGAGTTGAGTGGGCACGAAATAGTAATCACAACATTACCTGGACGTATACCGGGTCGATAGCGAATCTGAAGATTCGGGTATTCACCAGTACCTTCAGTGTGGATACCTACTTAACCATGAGTACGCCTTGTGATGGACTATATACTTGGGGAGTTCCGAGTAATTTCCCGACAGGTACGGATTACAAGGTTGAGATAATCAGTACCAATAACTCCTCGATATATGATTTTAGTGATTATTTTAGTATTTATTGATTTAATGTATTAGGCTAATATTATTTAGCTTAAAATTAATGAGCGGTGAGGACAAAGGTTTCTCACCGCTTTTTTTATTTGCTTTTATATTGTATTCCGGTATACAATAGCTATAAATAATTATAGGAGATAAGAGACTATGAAAAGACCCAATCCAGCAGATATTCAGATTACTAAAGATTTTCAGGAAGTATTAGATCAGATGGTTAAGATATTATATTCAGAATTAGCAGCAACACCATTAAAATCAGAGATAGAACTAAAGAATCTAGTTAAGTGTATCCTAGAGGAAATGTTATATCCGGCAGACCTAACTGCAGCGGTTTTAAAATATACCGAGCCGAAACTCCAGTATACTAAATCCGGGCCGGTAGGTAATGCATCCTATGCGTCGCCAAAATCCCGGCAGGATTATGCCAGAAGATTACCTTCAAAACCATACGAGCCGACCCCCGCCCGGCAGATGCAACAATCTCGTATGCAGGAAGCGGTATCAGCTTGGCAATCGACTGATGCTGGTATCCAATCTCAATGGAATCAGGCAGCAATTGCGTTTAACCTTGGTGGAGTCCATTTATTCCATGGCGTATATTTAGCGTTATTAATCGATAATAAACCGATACCAAGTCCATTAGTTCCTACTCCTGAAATCTTACAGTATTATCATTCCCGCCCTAAGAAATAAAAAAACAGTAGTCAGTAGTCAGTCCCGATGCTCGGGATCTTCGATAGTCAGTAGACAGGAAAACCAGTCTATCGAGTAGGGGCGGGGTTTCCCCGCCCTTTGTTAACGCCCACTGTTAATCAGTAAAAATGTTTTTTTACTGGCTGCATCAAGCGGATACTTCGGGCGAGGAAACCTCGCCCCTACCTAAAGACCTAGACAGATAGACACCATGTCTAAATTCCCTAATCAACTTTAGCCAGTATGGGAGTTGCACCGAACGAGATCGATCTCGTTCGGTGCAACCCCCATAAAGAATTGGATAAAAATAATCTATTTCTCGGTATAGTGTCCACTTTAGGTAATAAGCAGATATTGGTTATCAGATAAAAATAGCCTTAATCGCGCATTTCTATAAAAAATGTATTTATTTATTTGACTGCAACTGATATTGCATTATAATAGTAGTGTCTCATAACCTCGTTAAGGAGAACATCAATGAAATTAAGGATATCGCTAAGTATCGCAATCATATGCTGCCTGGTATCGCAATCCGGGATCGCCGCTCAACCGGCCGATAGTTTATCAATAGAAAATTTCGAGAATGCAGCTTCGTTGCAGCCGGTACCAACCGCGAAACATAAAGCGAAACCAATAGAAGAATTCCCGGCTGACGATAAATATTTCGTTACTACCGACCGGGGATGTAATCTCTCGTTTACCAAAAAAGAATATGTCGTTTCCGGCCGCTATGCCGCGAAATTCGAAGTGACCAGTCCGGAGCTAAATCCCAGCCGACCGGCGTTTTTCACGTTCCAACCTGCAGTGAATGATTGGTCGCCATATCATACGCTCAGTTTCTATCTTTTTATATTACCGGCATCGCAATATCCGGAATCGACTTTATTAGTCCAGTTACAGGCAACCGAATTCGATGGCATTAGCTGGCAGGATACCAGCCAGGTCCGATCCTATGCCTTCAATGTTCCGACCGGCAGGCCGTTTCAGGTATTATTGGCATTACGCGATATCCCGTTTAACCAGAAAATCGGTAAGATATTAGTCGGAGTAGTTCAAGGTGCCGGAACCTATTATCTGGATAATTTCGAAATATATCAGACCATTCTACCGCCGGAAATAGAGTTATTCCCGCCGTTGTTTTATCCGAATAAAGAGATTCGGATACCGCAATGGAAGTCGATTTATTGCAGCCAGATTCCGATGCAGTTTCCCGGAGTAGAACTCCGAAATGAATTTTATGACCGGGGAACGTTTATGTATGACGGCCGGATCCCGGTCTTGTTATATTTCCAAAATAGTAAACCGATTGCTAAAAAGGATACGATTAAAGTCACGGTTTCCGATGATACCGGCGCTATACTTAAACGCACCACATTAACCTTCGAGAAAACCAATCTCCGGAGATCGATTCCGATTTCAATCAGCGGCGACCGGAATCTGACTGTCGAATATAATAAACAGCAATCCCAAGTTCTCTTAAAAGATTTAGCGGCAATCATCGAAAAGAATTATGCGGTTCGGGTAGCGAGAAAAGAAACCAAGACTCCGTTTAATCGGGGTATCATATCAGCTTATGCCGGGATGCTGTATACTCCTGAAGGAGAAGTAGATATTAAATCCACCTTGGCACGGTTAGAAGATTTAGGAGTGAATGCATATACCTATTTAATCTGGCAGAAATCCGAAAAGGAATTAGCCGCATTACCGGCATTCTGCGATCAGGCAGCGAAATTAGGAATCGAAATCTGGGTATATCTGGTCCCACCGTCAGAAGCGCCGTTAAATCAGCAAGCACAAATTGCCGACCGTAAATATCCGCCGTTCGATATGGATTATCAGAAATGGGCGGAAGCGATTGCTCAGATTTCTGTTACCCATCCGAACCTAACCTTATGGATGATCGATGATTTCGATGCAAACCTGGATTATTTTACGTTGGATTATGTTAAGCAGATGTATGAAACCTCGAAACAGCTCAATCCGAAATTATTGGTGGGATATTGCGTATACCATAACCGATTGAAGAAATATGTCGATGCTGGATATATGCCATATACCGATGCATTGTTATGGGGATATCAGGATGGATATTGGCTCTATCCGGATGCGGGAATATCCCCGGCAACTCTACCGGCAGAAATCAATGAGTATTATCAGGTTTGCAAAGATAAACCGATTATCCCGGGTATCTATTTCAGCCGGCATTCGTCCTGGCCGAAAGACCGGCCGACTTTGAATTATCTATTGCAAGCGATGAATATCGCTTATGACCAAGCCGGGATCGTCTGGGTATATACCACTCCTTCACCGGAGTCCCCGAAATATAATCTGGTGAAAAAATATATCCAAAACCGTCAGTTGATTAAATGGAAAGAATCATTTTAAATTTAGCATTTAGCATTTTAAATTGAGTTATTACTCTGAGTCCTCTGTGGTAGAAAGGATTCAATCCGCAATTGACATTCATCAATTCGAAATATAAGAAGCGAAAATCATTGGCTCTTCGATAAACTCAGAGTCTTTCTTCGCTTCGCTCAGAAAGGGGGGAAATGTATGGTAAAACATTGGTATATTATAGGAATACTGGTAGTCGGTTTAGTTGGTTTTGCATATAGTCAGATGGAGTTTGAAGGGAGATATTGGCTGCCAGACTTAACGGCAAACGCCAGAGTCTCTGATGCGGGGATAGCCGGCACCGAATTCGATTTAGTTTCCGACTTAGGGTTCGATGATGAGAATGCATTTGAAGGCAGGTTGATTTGGAATATCAGCCCGCGACAAGTGGTACGGGTAGCGTATACCCAATTGCATTATACCGGTGACCAGAATATCAATCAGCAAATTATATTCGATGGACAGGTATATAATATCGGTACCCGGGTGGTCTCCGATTTAAAAATCCAATATGCGCGTGCCGGATGGATTTGGTATTTTGCCGATTCCGGTCAAGGGAAGTTTAAATTGGGGACTCTAGTCGAAGCGAAAGGGATTTGGCTGGATGCGAAACTCGATGCTCCGGATACCGTACCTGCGATATCGGAAGAAAAAGAAGTAGTGGTTGGTTTACCCACCGTCGGATTAGTACTCGACCTGAATCCGGCACCGATGATAAACATTTTCGCTGAAGCTTCCGGATTAACCGCTGGCGATTGGGGGTATTGTCTTGATGCGGAAGCCGGTCTGAAATTTATCCCGGTTAAAAACCTAACCATTTTCGGCGGATATCGATACTTGGATGCTAAAGGTGAAGATGAAGATAACAACGATTTCGTTAAAGCGAAATTGAAAGGTCCGTTTGCCGGTGCAACGTTCAGATTTTAGTCAAGTACCAAGTATCAAGTACTAAGTACCAAAAAGAAATGAATGAATTTAATAAGGTTAAAAAGTCGGCAGTTAATCTTGTAGCCATGGATTAGCTGCCGATTATATATTATTTCAGATATTTTTCCCTAAAACCAGAGAAAAATCTAGCTTTGATAAGACAAAATAACCACTTCAAAAATCAAACTGACCGTAGGTCAGTTTGATTGACTCTTTTAAAATCAATAGCAAAAGCAGATTTGCTATTAGCAAATCTGCTTTTTCTTGC
>JBHGBB010000025.1:0-27172 GCA_041946755.1 bacterium
CATTTACAATATTTTATTGCATCTTGGGATTCTGATAACATTACCCTATTATTTAATCAAGGCGAAAAGAACCGGGGTTGATATCCGATATTGGTTCGGCTACCTGCCACCGGAATTGAAAGAGAAATCAACTCACAAGAAAACGGTCTGGATACATGCGGTATCGGTAGGAGAAGTAAATTCAGTCCGTCCACTGATTAAAGCAATTAAAACTTCGTATCCGGATTGGACGATTGTTTTATCGACGATAACCGGTGCCGGTCAGCAGTTCGCCCGAAAAACAGTTAAAGAAGCGGATTTTATTATTTTTTTCCCTTCGGATTTACCCTGGTCGCTCCATCGGTTCTATCGCTATATCAATCCGCAATTATTATTAATTGTAGAAACCGAGTTATGGCCGAATCTGATTTCCATGGCAGCATCCCGATCGATTCCGGTAGCGCTGGTTAACGGCAGTATCTCTGGCCAATCCGCTTCCCGATACCGGAAAATCCGATGGTTGTTTCAACCGATATTAAATCTAGTTACTCTATTTTTAATGCAATCTGCTGCGGAATCAGACCGGATTATCTCATTCGGTGCACCGCCAAATAAAGTTATTAATACCGGTAATATTAAATTCGATGTTACTATCCCAGTATTGAATGACGCTGAGAAACAGCAATATGTATCGTTATTTGGTTTTAATACCACGCAACCGATACTGCTGGTTGGCAGCACTCATCCCGGTGAAGAAACTATCATCCTGCGGGTATATACCGAATTATTAAAACAGATCCCGGATTTAAAAATGATCTTGGTCCCGCGGCATCCGCATCGGGCAGATGAGGTGAGTAAAGAAATCGAATCACAGCATTTCACTTATCTTCGCCGGAGCCAACTCGATCAATCCGAAATTCGCAATCTGCAATCCGCAATTATTTTGGTTGATACCGTCGGTGAATTAACCAAACTCTATTCATTAGCTACCATCGTTTTCGTTGGCGGAAGCCTGGTACCGATCGGCGGCCATAACATTCTTGAACCGGCGGTGTTAGGTAAACCGGTATTATTCGGACCCTATATGCAGGAAACGATAGATAGCACTGATTTATTACTCAATGCCGGTGGCGGAATCCAGGTTAAGTCGGAACAGGAATTGATAGCTAAAATTGCAACTCTCTTAAGTCATCCTGAGGAACGGCAGCGGTTGGGTGAAAATGCGAAATCGGCGGTTATCGCCAACCAGGGTGCAACCCATCGAATCCTCGATTTATTAGGTAACTATTTCGGTTAGTTTCTACTGCTGATTTTACTGCTAGCACTTAACTACTACCTAATATCTCCTGATTTCAATTTATGGTAAAATATAATTTAATTATGCAGTTTTCAATCAAAACCAGCCTAATTTACCATTAGGATTTCTTTTTATGCTACCAACCCTAATATTTCTAGCGATTGCGATATTATTCCACGAACTCGGCCATTTTCTTGCCTGTAAACTGCTCGGGATTCGGGTAGAAGTATTCTCGTTCGGCTTCCCACCCAAACTGATCGGGAAAAAATGGGGTGAAACCGAATATGCGATATCATTAATCCCGCTCGGTGGATATGTTAAAATTGCCGGGCAAGACCCGACTGAAGAAGTCTCTGGTGCACCGGACGAGTTTGTTTCGCATCCACTCTGGCATCGGAGTCTGGTAGTATTCGCCGGGCCGTTATTTAACATTATTGTCGCTTTATTGATAACCTATATCGTTTTTGTGGTCGGATTCCATATCAATATCTTTCCTAATACTGTTGGAATCGTTAAACCGAATTCGATTGCTGAACAAGCCGGATTGCAGGTTGGGGATAAGATTACTGAAATTAGCGGTAAAAAAATAAAAAGCTGGGGTGAATTAAGTAATCTATACAATGCCGGTACTACAGAAAAAAATCTGACTATCCTTCGTCAAGGAGTAACCAGCCAAATCATCCTACCTACTTTCGATGAGAAAACGGCGTATGGCGAATTAGAAAACGATTATGGCATTTATCCTTATGTCCCTAATCAGTATGTCGAAGTCGGAATGGTATATCCGAACACCATCGCATATCGGGCTGGATTACGCCAAGAGGATAAGATTCTTGCGATAACCAATATCAGCGGTGCGACTACTTACTGGAATATCATTCATGGGATTCGGTCTTCAGGGAATAAACCAATAACCATGCAGGTCCAGCGGGGAGATAAAATATTAACTTTATCTGCAACCCCGGAATTGATATCGAAAGATGCGAAATATGCGACTATCGGATTTGTGATTAAAGCGCCGGCGAAAGAACTGATTCAGTTCTCGCCTATCGAATCGATTAAAGTTACTTTTCTCAGTTTCATTCAAACGGTATATGTTATGGGAAAAGGAATCGGCGATGTGATGATCGGTAAACTGCCGTTCAGCAGCGCTTTCGGCGGATTACCTTCAATGGCGATTTTCGCTCAGCAGGCGGCGAAAAGCGGGCTCGCGGATTATTTCTTATTAGTTGCCGCGCTCAGTATCTCGTTAGGAGTAATCAATCTGGTACCATTCCCAGTATTGGACGGTGGGCATCTATTATATTTTCTATTAGAAAAGATTCGGAAGAAACCGTTATCCATAAAAACCTTGGAAGTCCTGACCAAGTTCGGCGTAGCGGTGCTGGTTTCCTTTATGATATATTTAATAGTTAATGACTTTGTATCGTCTGGATTGATTACTCGGTTTATCTCCTGGGTACAGAAAGGATTCGCTTAAATAAATAAGTCTAGAGTTAAGAGTTAAGAATGAATACTTAAAAAATTATAAATTATTAATTCTTGATTTCTAATGCTAAATTGATTCTCTATGTATTGGACTAAAACCTTTATCCCTACCTTACGCGAGGTTCCTGCTGAAGCGGAAACAGTTTCACATCAGCTCATGCTCCGTGCCGGATTGATGCGGAAACTCGCTTCCGGTCTTTATACCTATCTCCCACTCGGTTGGCGGTTTATCCGGAAAGTAGAACAGATTGTTCGGGAAGAAATGGACCGGGCTGGCGCGCTGGAAGTAATCATGCCGATGCTGCATCCATTAGAATTATGGGAACATAGCGGGAGAGCGAAACTCATGGGCCCGGAAATGATGCGATTGAATGATCGGAACGAGCGCGGGTTTGTTCTCGGCCCGACTCATGAAGAGATCGTTACCGCACTCGCTGCCGGAGAAATCCGGTCATATAAACAGCTGCCGGTAAATTTCTACCAAATAGCTACCAAGTTCAGAGACGAGATTCGACCGCGGTTTGGAGTCATTCGCGCGCGCGAATTTATTATGAAAGATGCATATAGTTTCGATGCTAACGATGAGAATGCCAGTAAAAGCTATCAATTGATGTTCGAAGCATATAAACGGATTTTCGCCCGCTGTGGATTGACTACCGTTGCCGTTGAAGCTGATACTGGGGCAATGGGCGGTAGTTTCTCGCATGAATTTATGGTGCCGGCGGATATCGGAGAAGACCGCATGGCAATTTGTTCCGGCTGCGGGTATTCAGCGAATTTGGAAAAAGCGGAAGCGGCGCTACTAAAAGATGAATGGGATAAAAGCTTGTTCGCTCTTGCCGACCAGCAGGCATATCAGGCAGTAGAAACACCTAATATGCGGACAATTGAAGAAGTTGCCGGATTCTTAAAACTGCAACCGAAACAGCTGGTTAAAACCTTGATCTATCAAGCGGATGATAAAGTTATCGCCGCCTTGATTCGAGGCGACCATCAGATCAATGAAACCAAACTGAAAAAGGCGGTTGGCTGCGATACCTTGGTACTAGCGACACCGCAAGTGATTGAATCGATTACTAAAGCGCCGGTCGGATTCGCCGGACCGGTCGGATTAACCTGCA
Source organism: bacterium (assembly GCA_041946755.1). GTDB lineage: Bacteria > UBP4 > UBA4092 > JAOAEQ01 > JAOAEQ01 > JBHGBB01. The sequence goes on from JBHGBB010000025.1 coordinate 3,886, forward strand.
CGATTATCGCTGACCCGGCAGTAATGGCGATGCCGGTCATGGCTACCGGCGGCAACAAACAGGATACTCATTTTATCCGGGTAAACCCAAATCGGGATTTTAAGCCTTCGAAAGTAGCCGATCTCCGGGTTGTAGCTGATGGCGATACCTGCGCAAAATGCGGTGGTACCTTAAAAGTATCGTTTGGTATCGAAGTCGGTCATTGTTTTAAGTTGGGAATTAAGTATAGCAAATCGTTTGACGCGAAATATCTCGATGCTGAGGGTAAAGAGAATCTGATGATTATGGGCTGTTATGGGATCGGAGTAACGCGCACCGCGGCCGCGGTTATCGAATGTAATTATGATAAAGATGGGATCATTTTCCCATGGAATGTCGCACCATACCAGATTTATGTGACGGCGGTTAATACCGGCAATGCGGAATTAGTACAAGCTGCCGAATCGATTTATACTCAATTAACTTCGCTGGGATATGAAGTTATTTATGATGACCGGAACGATCGGCCGGGAGTAAAGTTCAAAGATGCGGATTTGATAGGAGTACCAATCCGTGTTATAATAGGAGAGCGTAATTTTAAACAAGGGTTAATCGAAATTGTTTGTCGGAAGACGAAACAATCGAAGTTAATTCAATATCATATTGAGGATTTGGTTACAGAGATTAAGTCGCTGGTAATGCAGCATTAATTGCGGTAATCAACAGAATCTATGGAAACAACTCCAAAACCTAAAAAGCGGATTTTAGTTGCTGACGATGCACCGGATATTCTCGTGGTTATCCAAAAAGCGTTAGAAAGCGCTGGATATGAGGTTACGACGGTGATTAATGGGAAAGAGGCATACCAGAAAGCTATCGAACTCAAACCCGACCTGATTATTTCCGATATTCTGATGCCGTTGATGAATGGATTTAAACTCTGCGATGAACTGAAAAACAATCCGCAATATGGGCATATCCCGATAATTCTTATGACTGCGGTATATCGCCAGCCGGACCATATCGAGATGGGATTTAAATATGGCGCTGACGCGTATATTGCCAAACCGTTTAAAAACGAGCAGTTGCTGGAAATTACTAAGCAATTGTTACAGAAAACGGTTGTCGCTCCCGTCCCACCGCGACCGAGTATACTACTTAAAACCCAGTAATAAAAGCCGAACGCAGATAACAACCGATTTAACAGATTAACTCAGCAAAAAACTATTTATATTTCTATCTTGATTTTATCTATGGAAATCTGCGGCCTATGATGTTCGTTCGATATTCGGATTTGCCTTTAAACCATGCCAACAAAACCTACTAAGAAGATTAAAGTTATTCCGAACCCCTACCCCAACCGGGAATATCTGATTGAAATTACCAGCCCGGAATTCACTTGTTTATGCCCCATGTCCGGCCAGCCGGATTTCGCCACCTTTAAAATCGAATATATTCCCGATCAGAAGTGTTATGAACTGAAAGGACTAAAACTCTATCTCTGGTCGTATCGGAATGAAGGGCATTTCCATGAAGAAGTGACTAACCGCATCTTGGATGATATGGTTAACGCCGCGCATCCTAAATGGCTTCGAATTATCGGCACTTTCAATGTCCGCGGTGGAATATATACCACGGTTACGGTAGAACATGGAATCAAGCCAAATAAAACTGAAGAACGGTAGAATTGAAAAATGTGAGAAACGAAACACAGATTGCAGTGAGTTGAATATGCTTTATTAAACAATTACGAAAATAAAATATACCTCGAAGCCCACATTTCTAATATTAAACTTGGTTTGGTTTGCACTAGATTTAATATGGAAATAATTATGAAAGTATTCTATAGTCCTCTCCTTCAAATAATTTATCCTCTATATATTATTGACTGAGTTTTAGACATTTTACTTTCCTCTCTAATATCAAAATAAATATACCCAATTACTTGACAAATAGTATTGTTTCCCCTATGATTTTAGTCAATATCAATGGGTATATAAATATAAACAAAGGAGGAAACAATAATGTCAGATATTTATATTACAATTATAATTGCTTTGATTGGTACATTGGTAACATTCTGGGTGGGGTATATTTCAGCAAAACAAATTAAAAAACATGGTGTTGATATATCAGAGAATTTCAAAAATACTAGTAAGATGATTTCTCAAATTACCGGTCTGTTTGCCGCATCACAAATGGTTGGGATTAATACGGCTTATGAAAACCGAGGGGTAGCGCTTTTAGAAAGAGATGCTCAGGGAAATGATGCACAATCGTTTCTAAGATATTTAAAAGAAGAACCCAAACTTATTGTGGTTGGTTCAACACTGCTGGGATTAAGAATGTACGTTACAAAATTAGCGCAATATCTTCGTGATCGTAAAGAAAGAAATTATGAAACCAAGTTTCTTCTTACTCATCCATGCTTTTCCAGTTTACGGGAAGACCAAGAAAAAAGATCTGCAGGAGAAATAGGACAAGAGCTAGAAGATAGTATACGGTTTTTAAAAAATGACTGTGGTCTGGAGTTAAATACGAGTATTCGGTTTTATAAGGGCACACCAACTTGTTTTATGATCATAACGTCAAATGCTATGCTGCTAAATCCATATCCTTATCAGACGGAAGCATTTAAATCTTTTTGTTTAGAAGTACGACGTATAGAGAAAGATGAATCGAAAACAGAAACCATGATATCTGATATATTAAATGTTATCGATTCCGATCGTTTTCGTAATGAAATTGAAGGAATCATAAGAACTCCCGAATGGAAAAAATATGATTATTCCTATGATAAAAAGCCGGATATATACGGGCAATTTTACTGGTATCATTACTTTTTACCTTGGTATAGCAAACAAGTTGTTACTTATGCAGAATTTGAACAAATATGTAAGAAATGTACTTTTGTAAAGGGAGGTTTAGCAAAGCAATGTCAAATGCAGCAAACAAAAAACCCTTAAAAATAATATCCTATTAGCAAATATTACAAAATAAGAATACGATAATTACACTTAATATTTTATATTGAAAAATATTTATCATGAATCTGAACGATTTAGCTAAATAGATTAATCAAGTCTTCCAAAAAAACAACTAGTATAAATTAAGAAAATATCTGAAATACTAGATATGAATAAATGCAAAATCCTTTTTCTTGCCGCTAATCCAGAGAATACTACTAAACTTGCGCTTGATGAAGAATGCCGAGAAATAGAACAGAAAATACGAGCATCGGAATATCGGGATTCATTGGAATTGATAACAAAATGGGCAGTTCGCCCCGATGATCTTCTTCAATATTTAAATCAGCACCAGCCGCATATTGTTCACTTTAGTGGGCATGGTAGTCCTTATGAAGAGATTATTCTTCTCGATTCTAATCGGAACCCCAAACCAGTTAGTAAAGAGGCCTTGAAACAACTTTTTACTACCCTGAAGGATAATATACGAGTAGTTGTCTTGAATGCTTGTTTTTCGCGACCGCAAGCAGAAGCGATTACTGAAGTTATCGATTGTGCTATTGGGATGAATAAAGCAATAGGAGATAGAGCAGCAATAACTTTTGCCGCATCCTTTTATCAAGCTCTTGGTTTTGGTCGTTCGGTTAAAAAAGCATTTGACCAAGGGATAACAGCATTAATGCTAGAAGGTATTTCTGAAGAAAATACTCCGGAATTATTAGTCCGTTCAGGCATAGATGCTAATAGTGTAATTCTTATTCAACCTGAAGAATCCAATCCAATTTCTTCTACTAAATCCTCCGAATTGGGAATAATTCAAACAACACCAATCCCTTCGGCTACGCCAAAGACCTTTCTCGCGAAACTTCCTATCTCTTCACCAGATTTTTTCGGTCGGGAACAGGAATTGGAAATATTAGATCAAGCCTGGGCTGACCCAAAAACACATATAATTATGTTATCCGCATGGGGTGGAGTAGGTAAAACTGCACTGGTAAATAATTGGCTGAATCTTATGGAACAAAATAACTATCGCGGTGCGATACGGATATATGGTTGGAGTTTTTATAGCCAAGGAACCAGAGAGGATCGACAAGCAAGTAGTGATGAATTTCTCGCTCATACGCTCGAATGGTTCAGAGATCCTGATCCCAAAAAAGGTGCACCTTGGGATAAAGGTATCCGATTAGCGAATCTGATTCGACAACAAAAAACTCTTCTGATCTTGGATGGACTCGAACCATTACAATATCCACCAGGAGAAATGCAAGGTCGATTAAAAGATCAAGGAGTTCAAGCACTTCTAAAAGAATTATCGCGAGGTAATCTGGGTTTATGCATTATTACCACTCGAGAACCAGTTCGTGAACTAGAAGAGATGAAAAAAACTTCGGTTAAACACATTAGATTAGATAACCTTATCCCTGAATCCGGTGCTGAGTTGTTGAAACATCTTGGAGTAATAGGAACTCATCAAGAATTACTTGATGCAACAAAAGAATTTAAAGGCCATGCATTAGCGCTAACCTTACTCGGAAAATATTTAGCGGTAGTCCATGATGGAGAGATCCGCAAACGAGATTTGATATCCGCTTTGGAAGAGGAAGAAGAACAAGGTGGGCATGCTAGGCGAATTATGAAATCGTACGAACTCTGGCTAAAAGGTAAACCAGAATTGGATATTCTTTATCTTATGGGACTATTTGATCGACCGGCTGAAGGCGGTGCGATTGCTAGACTCCGAAGAAATCCTGTGATTCAAGGATTGACCGATGCTTTACAAAATCTAACAGATACTAAATGGAAATATGCGATATGCCATCTTCGCGAATTACGTTTATTAGCTGAAAAAGATGAATCAGAACCGGACACATTGGATTGCCATCCATTAATCCGAGAGCATTTCGGTGAGAAACTTAAAAAAGAAAAATCTAAGGCTTGGAAACAAGCACATAGTCGGTTATATGAACATTTCCGTGGTTTGCCAAAAAAAGAATATCCTGATACACTGGCGGAAATGGAACCATTATTCCGCGCAGTATTTCATGGTTGCCAAGCAGGTCGGCATCACGAAACACTGATTGATGTCTATTGGGAACGAATCAAAAGAAGAGATGAACATTACAGTACACAGAGACTAGGTGCATTTGGTGCTGATTTAGCAGCACTTTCAGGTTTTTTTAAATTTCCTTGGTACCAACCTGCGGTTGGTTTAACAATCGAAGACGAAACCGGTGTGTTAAGTTGGGCTGGATCTAGGCTTCATGCATTAGGTCGATTACAGGAAGCACGCATACCAATGGAAATTGGATTACTGATGCGTATACAACAAGAGAACTGGAAAGATGCAGCGATAATCGCTGGTAATCTAAGTGAACTCACGCTTACATTGGGAGAGATAACTACGGCGGTGGATTATGCTCGTCAGAGTATAGCATTTGCTGACCAGAGTAAAGATGCTTTCCAACGATTAAGTAAGCGTACTATTTTGGCGGATATTTTGCATCAACAAGGTGATCTGGCAACAGCAGAACAATTATTTCTGGAAGCGGAAAAAATACAGCAGGAATATCAGCCAGAGTATTCAATTTTATATTCTATTTGGGGATTTTGGTTCTGCGATTTGTTATTGAGTCAAAATCAAATTGATCGAGTACAAAAACGCACTTACAAGACAATCGAGATCGCACGACAGAATAAATGGTTACTAAGTATCGCACTTGATAATCTCTCCCTAGGTCGAGCTGATTTACTCGAAGGACTGACTATTAGTGAGATTTCATTTCAAAATGCTAAACAACATTTGAATCAAGCGGTGCAGAGTTTACGAGAAGCAGGAACGCAGCATCATATACCTCGTGGACTTTTAGTCCGAGCGGTACTAAGACGGGTAACAAAAAGTTTTATCAGTTCTTGGTATGATTTAGAAGAAGCAAAAGAGATTGCCAAGCGTGGAGAGATGAAACTCTATTTAGCGGATTATCATCTTGAAGTGGCGCGATTATTTTGTATTATAAAATTGGCATCGATGAAACCTAAAGAGTATCCGCCTGTGCAGGGATTCTTTAAAATTATATCCGAATCGGGAGAAATAGACCCTCAGGTTTTAGGTTCTAATCCCGATTATGCGAAAATCGCGATGGATAAAGCGATAGAGCATTATACGATCGCAAAAGAAATGGTTTATGACATGGGATATGGCCGCCGATATCCTGAAATCGCCGAACTCGAAAAACAACTTAAAATCAAGAATCCTACCACCTAATCCTATTTCTTCATCAATGATAGAATAATTAGCCACTTTTTCTATTCCGAAGGTATTCGGGATTGTTTAACGTTAATTACCCTAAGTAGGGGCTGAATATTTTCAGCCCATTTGGGATCTTCCCGAACGAAACCAAGGGTTCAAAATTTTGAACCCCTACTACACCTCGTTAGAGATCAATCTTTATTTTGACATTTTCTCAATCTGAGAATAGGTCAACTAAGAGACCCTTCTATTATTAAGTTGAATTATACGCAAAGTGAGTATAATTCAACTTGATTGAGCTTATTTTTTCTAACTATCGATAATTCAATATATAACCTTATTTAATTTGAATTTAGCTCCAACGGAGCTAAATTCAAGCTAGGCGGTACTGATTCCCGACCTTGAACTTTTCGCCAATGGCGAAAAGTTCAAAATAAACAGGGTAATTTTAGCTAACTATCGATAAATCAATAAGTAACGTAGGCTATTAGCCTGCGATAGATATTTTCTATCAGCAATATACAGGCTGACAGCCTGCGATACCATGAGTATATTCTAGCTACTTGCCATAAAAAATAATCTATATTGCTGATATATATAGAATTAACTCTAGTTTTAGAATAAAATCGCACCTAAACCGGTACCGGAGTGCAACCCGAATTGGTCCGACCAATTCGGGTTCAATTCCGGTTACTGTTTTGTAGCATGTCATTCTCGCAAGAGTCGAGTCTCAGACCTGCGATGGCAGGAATCTAAAGGATAGGGTTAGGTTATAGTGGTTTGGATTCCCGCCTTCGCGAGAATGACAACAGAGTAATACGGGAATGACAATAGCGGTCTACCGTGCTCATCGCTGAGATAACAATCGGTCTGCATTTCTAGTAACATTTTCGCAATAACCGAATGTTAGGTCATTTGCTTGATTATTGCCGGTAATTCATCGAACCGGTCGATTTGGAAATCGGGAGTGAATTGATGGGTATCGGGTGCCCGATTGAATCGGATAGTTTTAAATCCGAGTATACCAGCCGGATGCAGGTTCTTTAATCGGTCATCGATATAAACGCAAGCTGAAGCCGGAACTTGGATTCGGTCTAATAATATCTGATATATTTTATGGTCGGGTTTGCGATACCCAACTTCGCTGCTGATAATAACCGCATTAAATAATCTATTTAATCCATATTTCTGGCGTAAATATGCCGACCAGGGACCGATATCATTCGATAAAATCGCTAGTGAATAATGGCTGGCTAGTTGTTCCGCTACCGGGATAAAACCCGGGTCTAAGGTAAGTTTGGTATCAAGATATTCAAGTTCAATTTCCGGATATTCGTTTCCGAATCCTAAGGTATACCAGAATTCGCGACCGGTTATCTCCCCTAAACTCGCTTTAAGGTATAACTGATAAATATGATCAGCGCAATGTTCCGGTTTCCTTTTCTGAATAAAGGGAATGAGCAGTTCGCCGGTATCATCGCCAACTTCGAAGATCACTCCCATCATATCAAAAATAATCCAGTGAAGAGACATATTCAATAAAGACAATGCTAAATTTCAAAATCCAAATATCAAATGAATGTCAAATGACCAATACCTTAATGTTTAATCGAGATTCCCCTATGTTTGACATTTGAGCATTTGACATTGGGAATTGATTTGTCCGCCTAAGGCGGATTAAGCTTTGACATTTGACATTAATTTGTTAGTCCTTTTTCTTCCCCCGGTGCCGGAAATATTCGATTACTCCCGGCATCACCGAAATGATAATAATCGCTAGAATAACCAAAGTAAAATTATGTTTAACAGTAGGCAGGTTCCCGAAATAATAGCCGCCGAAAACGAAAATACCGATCCATAACCCGCCCCCGAAAATATCATAGGCCAGAAATTTCAGATATGACATTTTCGCGATCCCGGCAACAAACGGTGAGAAGGTCCGGATAATCGGCATAAACCGGGCGATAATAATGGTTTTCCCGCCGTATTTCTCATAGAATTTATGTCCCCGTTTAAGATATTCTTTGTTTAAGAATCGAACATTCTCTTTATGAAATATTTTCGGCCCGATATGGTAACCGATCCAATAATTGAGATTATCTCCGGCAACCGCTGCAAACCAGAGCAGAAAGAATAAGAATTGGACTTTCAATGCGCCCAGCGCGGCAAACGACCCGGCAGCAAATAGCAACGAATCCCCCGGTAATAAGGGAGTTACCACTAACCCGGTTTCGCAAAAGATGATGGCAAATAGAATTAAATAAGTCCAATCCCCATAACTTTGGATAATCGTTTTTAAATGTATATCCAGATGAATAAAGAAATCGAAAAACTTATAAATGAGTCCCATGCAATCTCCTTCGGCTAATCTATATTTTTAATTGTGAAGTGATATTCTAGCATAGAACTAAAATCAGTAGACAGTAGACCGTAGTATGTAGACAGGATTAATGAGTATAAGGTTTTTCCCTAACTACCAGCTACTAACTTCTAGCTACTGTTTTCAATAATGTTTTTTATAGTATAATCAAATAAGCGTATTACTACTAAGGAGGATAGGATATGAAACAATTTACTAAAGCCGAACTAGCGGAGTTTGATGGCACCAACGGCAAACCATGTTATATTGCATATAAAGGGAAAGTATATGAGGTTACCGATAACCCGAACTTTTCCGATGGGTCCCATTATAGCCATTCTACCGGAGAAGATTTAACTCCTGCTTTTGAAGAAGCGCCGCATGGTGAAGAAGTGTTCGAATCGCTAACCGTCGTCGGTGAACTGAAAGACTAATTAAAACAGTTAAGAGTAAGAGGGTCGAGCTCAGAGGAATCCGAAACATTTCCTCAAACTCCCATCTCTATCTCTTAACACATTTAGATGTTATCCTAGCTACCAGCTACGAGCTACTAGCTACTTTTTTTATACCCATGCTACGTCAGATATTTAGCCGCGAGATACTCCGGTATATCGGTCCTGCTTTCTTGGTAACGGTCGGATTCATCGACCCCGGGAACTGGGCTACCAATATCGCCGGTGGCTCGGAATTCAACTATAGTCTGCTATGGGTGATAACGCTTAGCACCCTGATGCTGATTCTATTGCAGACTATGTCAGCCCGGCTGGGAATTGTTACCAACCGGTCATTAGCCGACTTATGCCGAACCGAATTCCATCCCGCAGTCAGCTCCATCTTAGGAATCACCATCATTCTGGCATCAATCGCCACCGCATTAGCGGAGTTTCTTGGTGCTGCAATCGGATTATACTTGTTATTCGGAATCCCAGTTTGGCTGGCAGGGATACTTTCATCAATCATCGTTCTCTTCCTGATCGGTCTCCAAAGATATGGGCATAGTGTTATCGAACATATCATCATCGGGTTCGTCTCAATTATCGGATTCGCTTATCTGATCGAACTCTATTTAGTCAAACCGGACTGGAGCTTATCGGTATATCATAGTTTTATACCTTCTCTAGAAGGGAAAAGTATTCTGGTTGCTATGGGTATGCTCGGTGCAGTAGTGATGCCGCATAATATTTATCTGCATTCGAGTGTGGTTCGCCATATCGATTTCCCGGCAGATGAAAAAGATGTAAGAAAACTATTCCGATTTGAACTGGTAGATACCATCCTGGCGATGGGAGTCGGCTGGCTGATTAATTCCGCAATGATCATCGTTGCCGCCGCCGTCTTCTTCAGAAACGGGATTATGGTGAATTCGATTGAACAAGCCTCGTTAACTCTCCAGCCGCTCGTCGGCGATTTAGCCCGGGTATTGTTTGGTATCGCGCTATTATGTTCCGGGTTATCGTCATCAACCACCGCTAGTTTAGCCGGGGCGAATGTGTTCACCGGATACTTGAATAAAAGTAAAGAGTATCAAGGGTTCTGGTTCCAACTCGGGATGGCAGTAACTATTATCCCGGCATTAATCATCATCGCATTAAATCTTAATGCATATCAGGTGTTAATAATCAGTCAAGTGGTATTAAGCATCCAACTGCCGTTTACTATGATTCCGCTATTACTGTTAACCAATCGAAAACAGATTATGGGCGTCCATGCGAATAATTTTATCTTGAAACTTCTAGCAGGTTTAGCGATAATTATCATTATCGGCTTAAACGCGTTTCTATTATGGCAGCTTGTATTCTAAATCTTAAGATTAGAGGGTAGAGTGAGAGTATTGAGGATGCATTATGGTATCCTCTTATCCGCCTTAGGCGGATTAAATCAAAACTATTATAAGTAATTAGGTTAGGGTTACGAAGCCCGTATCGTCGAAGAAGGTCAGGTCTTTGGTTAGAGACTTTACCTTAACCTTTATCAACGATACTTTTTGGGCTTAACCTTAACCGTTTAATCCGCATAAGGCTGATTTTTTTCTCATGTAACTTATTTAACTATTAAACTATTTAACTATTTAACCGGTTTCTCTATGAACCCAGACCAACTTCATGGCATTATATTTCCGATTCTCGGTAACTCCCGAATCATGGCGATTACTATAACGGTCCATGTATTTTTTGCGTTCATCGCAGTCGGGTCGTTCTGGATCGCGCTACTTGCCGAATATCGGGGATATAGACTTAACCAGCCGATATACGACCGGATGGCGAAAGGATATATGACCTTCATCTCCCAGATGGTGAAAATCAATGGTGTCTTGGGAGTAGCGATTATTGTGCTCTTGATAAGTTTATTCCCGATATTCAGCGGCTGGCTGTATACCATCTTATTCTGGGCATTGTTTGGTGAAGTAATTTTCTTTATGGTCCTCATGATATCCAGTATCTGGTATCGGCAATCCTGGGATAAATACCAGAACCGGAAACCGGTACATCTGGCTATCGGAATCGGTAGTGCAATCGCTGCAACTATGTCAGCAGTCTTAATTAATGCCGCACAAGCGTTTATGCTAACCCCGGGGAAATATTTCGAAACTAAACGATTAACCGATGCGGTATTCAACCCGACTATGGTATCCTCTGCCTTGCATTTGCTTATCCCCTGCATTTTAAACGCGGCGGCTGGGTATGCAATATATGCTTATATCCTATCGGAACGAAAACCGGCTGACCGGGAATACTATAATATCACCGGCGCGTACAATGCCCGGATCGCGGCTTGGGGAATACTTTTGCAACCACTAGCCGGATTATATTTTCTCTGGACAGTATATCAAGCGAACCATCCGGCGTTCCAGAATATCATTTCCGGTCTAGCGTCTCCATTTTTCTGGACTATGGCAGCGCTGGGGAGTATCGCTTTTCTATTAAGCATCATCTATTTATTACTCGGCTGGGTTAGAGGGAAAACCCTCTTTTTAGCATTAGCGGTGCTGGTATTTTTAGCGTTCCCATTCGGAGCATATAATCGAGAACGCGCCCGGAAACCATATTTGATTTATGGGCAGATGTATATGTCGCAACAACCGGTAATTACCATCCCGGTAATAAAACCGATTGAAACAACAGCATCCATCTCGAGCACCACTACTGCTGCGGCTCCAGTTATAACTGAAAAACCTAAACCGCTCAATACTAAATCCGGAAAAACGATTATCTCCGAACATGGATGTCAATCATGCCATGTAATCAAGGGACAAGGCGGAAGTTTCGGCCCGGAACTAAAATCGATGAATAAAAAGTTTGATGGCGATAAAGAGAAACTTAAGAAATTCCTGGTATCTCCGCCGGGATCGATGCCGCCGTTTTCCGGGTCTCCAGAAGACCTGGATAGTTTGGCGGATTATCTATTAAAACTGTAATAATAAGAATAGGTATAGTAGTTAGGTCAGGGTTAAGGAGTGAGTTAAGTAGTTGGGGGAAGTAGTGGGTGAAACGACTAACTACCATCGACTAACAACCTAACTAACTTCTTTACCTTAACCCAATAACATGTTTTATTTAACCATTTAGCCAAGATTAGGAGGATACATTATGCCGGCATTACCGAAAACCGCTGTAGAAGCTATCGAAATGGCAATCGCTGCAGAACTCGATGCGCAAGCGACTTATTTACAGTTAGCCAATACCACCCAATCCCAGGATGCGAAATTGCTATATCAAAACCTCGCCCGAGATGAACAGTGGCATAAAGAATTACTTGATGAACGATACCAAGCGCTAACCGGGAATAAACAGCCGAAATCCGCCTCAGGCGGACCAAGCATCGAAGGTGCTGTAGTACGCATGAAAGCGAAAGAGAATATGGATGAAATGGAAATATTACAATTAGCGATTTCCGCTGAAATAGCAGCGTTTGAATTCTATACCAAAACCACCGCGGCGATTATCGATCCTGAAACCAGAACGATGTTTTTGCGTCTATCTGAAGATGAGGCGCGGCATCGGAATTTACTAGAAAAAGAAGTTCAAGCGCGGCAAGGAAAACCGACCGATGAAATGGAACTAGATAACTGGGTAAGGGAATAAGGTGCAGTCTTAAGTCCTAAGTCTTTAGTCTTAAGATTAAAGTAGTTTTTCTTAGGACTTGGGACTTAGGACTTGGGACTTAGGACTTAGGACTATCAACTATGCATATCGTTATTATTGGTGATGGACCTGCAGGAGAAAAAGCAGCAGAGATAATTTATCGGGAGAAACCGGAATATCGGGTTACGATAATCACTGAAGAATCATGCCCGTTTTATCTGCGACCCGGGCTGATGAATTATATTGCCGGAGAATTAAAAGAGTCCGCCTCAGGCGGATTCTGCTCGAAAGATATCGCTAAATATCGCGACCGGAATATCAACCTGCTTTTAAACAGCCGGGTTACTAAACTTGATCCCGTGAAACAAGAACTGGAACTGATGAGTACGCAATCCGCGTCAGGCGGAAACGAAAAGCTACCTTCAGTTCATTATGACCAACTGCTCATCGCAACGGGAGCGAACTATTTTATTGCGCCGCCATTGCTGCCGTTCCGCCAGTATATCCATACGATCTATAACCTTAATGATGCGAACCGATTGATTGAACAGAGTAAAACCGCAAAAAAAGCGGTGGTTATGGGTAGCAGTCTTCTCGGAGCAGAACTCGTCCGGGTGTTACATATTCTCGGGTTAGAAGTAACCTATCTGACGAGAAAAGAAACCTTCTGGCCTCGTACCCTATTTCATACCCATGCAGAACAGGTTGCCTCGGTTTTGCGGGAGCATAATATCGATCTGGTATATGGAGAAGATATCCGAGGGATAACGGTTTATTCGAATAAAGTAGCCGGAGTAGTAACCTCAAAAAAGCGGGAGATTGACTGCGATTTGGTAGGAATCGCTACCGATTTGGTACCGAATGTCGAGTTCTTGAATCCGACTAAGGCGGATAGCGGATTAAAAATATTCCGCGGGATAGTAGTCGATTCCCAGATGCGTACCAATATCCCGAATATTTATGCTGCCGGCGATATCGCTCAGGTATACTATCCGAAACATAACATGCATCAGGTGCATTATAGCTGGATTAACGCTTCCAACCAAGGCGAAATCGCCGGATATAATCTGGCTGGGATTGAACGTTCTTTCCGGGAAGAGTATGCTACCGAAGATATCGAAATGTATGGATTGAACATGCTCTCCCGTTGGACACGAAATCAATAATCGGCTAATAAACCAACCAGCGCGAAAATGGGGCATAACGTAAAACGACTTTCCCTTCAATCAGTCTTTTAGAAATGATACTTCCACTCAATCGTTTCCCGGCATCAAGCGGCTGGCGAAATGGTGCTGATAAATAAATGAAATAACTATCTGCAGGAACGGTAACTTCCGCAGTATCATTTTTCGTTATTCCGGTCATACTTAAAGGATATAAATCCTGGGGAAGCGGAAGATTATTTTTCAAAAATTGCTGGTTCTGCAAAACGATGGTATCGCCGGGCATCCCGATAATTCGTTCGATGACATCGCCTCCGCTGTATATAGTTTCGTTGTTTGATCTATATCTATTACCATTCAGTTTATCTACCGGTATTGCATAATACACGATATCTCCTGGTTGCGGTTCTCCAAAAACGTACGGAAGCCGACTAATCAGAACCCGGTCGTTTTTGATTAAATAGGGGGCTAATTGATATTCTTCTTGAATCTGTAACGATCGAAAATTGGGTACCACAAATCTCATAAATAGAAGAATGATTACAATAAGTATTCCGATATTCCACCAAATAGCTTCTTCTCGAGATAAATCGATAATCTTATTGGTTATCGCATCCAGAATTGCTGCTGCATAAATGCTCAAAAAGGTCGACCAGGCAAATGACTGCCACCCAGCCCCTACATAGAAAAGGGCAAGAATTAATATACTTAACCAGAGCACAAAAAAGATCAGACCTTTGATTAACTCTTCTTTGTACATCTGTCCGAGTCCGGGAATGATGATTGATAAAAATCCGGCTATCCAAGGATTATGGTACCAGATCGATTTACCGAGTTGTGGATTTATCGCCGACCGGAGAACATCTGCTGCACTCTCTTCGCCTGGAATTTCATCGCTGTTATCGGCCTGATCATAAACCGCTTCATTTCTATGAGTTCGCAGTTTTAAGTTATAGAAGAACTGGCCGATTTTTCTCCGAATCGGATGGAGATGCGGTGCAATTTTAAACGATTGAATTTCCCGGATAACCGGTTTATTACAATTTATACATTCGGTTATCCCCGGTAAATTCTCGAAGCCACAATATTGGCATTGCATAAAATCTTAAATTCTACCACCGAGGGCGCAGAGAAAACTGAGATAAAGTATTTTATTGAGTATTCCTCTGCATTTCTCAGTGTCCGCTGTGGTTAGTCGTTAATTTTCGTTTGGGTGTTACCGGTAATCCCAACCTTTTGCCCGGGGTCATAATATTCTGAGGTAAACGATTGCTGGATTATTGTCCCCACATTATTCGCTATTTCCTCTGCATTTTTAACGCAGGATTTACCTTTTATCCCATGGATATGGATGGTAATATTTCCGGTTTCATCGATTAATACTTCTAACTCCTCTTTATTACTCGCCATACTCCTCCTCCTCTTTATGAAAAACGACGAACTACTACCCGGACTGTTTTATTTTCCAGCATCTCTTCGGTCGCCACTGCATATCCTTTCTTCTTAAGTTCCGAAACAACTTTATGATATGCAAACTGCTGGGTAAACCGATTCATCATTTGTTTTCCAATCTGCTGCAATTGCGCTTTCGTTTTTCGGTCACCTTTAATCCGCAACATATATTTCCCATGTTCATCGGCATAAAAGGTTAAGGTGAGATCGTCTTTTTTAAACTCCAATTTCTTCTCGTTTTTTAACGATTCTTTAAACACCTCGCTATTATCCAGTTCCATTTCAACGGTTTCTTCAGTAGCTATAGCTTGCGGTCGGTCATCAAATCCTTGTTTCAACATAGTAAACCCGCAACTGGTGGCCGCACTACATACCGCAGTGCTGATTATCGGCCAACTAGCGGTAACTAACGGTGCGATTACCATAACAACACTCATACTATCCACCTCCTGTATCCATCAGGATTCAGCTTGATATATTCAATCCTTACCTTACGCCTAATGTTATCTTGATAATATACGTCGATATCTAGAAACACTCGAGTTAACCTTTATACTGACCTTATGATTATCGGTATTAAATATGCACAAGGCATTATCTAGTCCTCCGCTGCAGTTGGTCTACAATAAAGACGTTTCAAACCAAAATAAGGTTTAGTGGGAAAAATGATTTTTTGGGAAATAACGGTGAAAGGTATTGGTGCTTAACCACAATGCTGCGATAAGGCACCAATCGATTTATTTACTCTTCAATTCAAAAGTAATAGAGATATACTGCGAGATGATAATTGTATTGAGATTACTGCTAACGTATTCTGCTGGAAGGTCAGTTTCACGGCCATTGATTCTAATCGACGAAAAAGGAGAACTACCGCTACAACCGATAGAAATAACCTTACCGACTTTTTAGCCTAATAAAATAGCGGCTTGCTACGTTTTTCTTTAGTATCTTCAACCGTTTTCTGTTTCGCTTCATTAACCATATTAGCCTTGTCGGTTAATCTGAAAAGAAGATACTATTGCATTTATCAGGTGCATTATAACTGGATTAATGCTTCTAACCAAGGCGAAATCGCCGGGTATAATCTGGCTGGGATTGAACGCTCTTTCCGGGAAGAATATGCTACCGAAGATATCGAAATGTATGAGATGAACATGCTCTCCCGCTGGATGAATAAGAAATAGAGGATAGTAGTTCAGAAAGTGCGATTTATTTATAGTTATCGGACTTCTAACTTCGTTCAACTATTTCTTAATACTTAACTTCCCCTCGGATTCCGTTTCAATATCAAATCTGCTTAATTCTACCGGTACTCCATAAGGGCCACTGAGGGTCCAATCCGAAAACGAGGTTATACCATTCAGTTGAACACGGTTCGTTGCAGTATCAATTGATTGAGGACTAAACCAACTCCAGGTACTGCTCGCACTATATTTGGCAATCCGGATTTGGTCTTCAGCAAGAAGCCCGAATTGGGCATCGATGAAATCCGCATCGGTATAGGTAAAAGTCAGAGTCATCGTATTGGGTATATTCCCTTCAGAGCTAATGGTATACCAGCGCGATAAGAAATATTGATCACTTAATTTATTCGACGAATCATTCGCATTAGGATGTTTGGCATCGTAAACATTTATGGTTATGGTATCAATACCCAAACAAGAAGAGATACCCATCGTTACCGGGGTATAATCTGTAGAGCTATTCCATGTCCCAAGATAAAAATAAGTAGTTCCAACCGTATCAATCACTCTTTGTTGTGTGGTATCGAAAGCAATAAACCATAATCCTTGTGAAGTGTTTTTCGCTGAAGTTGGATCGACACTAACCACTTGCCAGTAATAATAATCCGGACTTAATGGTGATAGAACGGTATAGGTCGTATCTGTTACTCCGCTGGTATTTATCGCTAACCCAGTCGAAAAACTCGAATCGGTACCTACTTGAAGAGTATAGGTTAGAGTATCTCCCAGGTCGGGATCGGACGCTGCACTCCATATGAAAGTAGGTACTCGATTATTCGTCGTAGTTACCGATGGAGCCAATAATACACTCGCTGTCGGCGGGCGATTTAGCAAGGTTATAATCCAAACCACCGAGGTATTTGCAGCAAACGAGGTATCTCGACTAATTACCCGCCAATAATATTGACCGGTAGCTAATTCACTTATCGGAGTCGCAGTAGTACTACTACTATATCCTGAATCATAAGCAATAGTGTTAAAGGTACTGGTAGTTGATACCTGTAATAGATATTGGATAATATCTCCGGGATTGGAATCAGTAGTTTCGGTCCAGATAAATGCCGGTATATGGTTAAACATATTACTTCCATCTCCTGGATCAAGTAGCGTTACTACTTCCGGGGGATTATTGCTTGATAAAATAGTATATACTTCACCGGAAGTATAATCTCCGTTGCCGACACCGGAACCACCTAATGGTACATTAACTCCATTTTTGATACTATCGTTATCATTTAAATCCAATCTGATTGTTCCACTCCCAATGCCGGTATAAACGGTTACCATATATTGACTACCCGAACCGGAGATGGAAATAATCGCGGCATCGCTCACGCCAGTAACCGATAAAACTAAATCACTGGTATCTATTCCCGTAACGCTATGATTTAAATCTACCAGAAACCGTATAGTCGTTGCATTACCAGACGGATTAGCATCGAGTCGAGTAATAGCGTTCACTTTAGGATTCGTCGCCGTATCCTTAACTATAGTAAAATAATCAGAGATGGTGCCGGTAGTAGTAATATATTTAACATCCAACTGGTTCTTATCGATATCCAAAACCATCGAGCCACTTGAACCACCAGTGCCTACAACCATATACATCGCACCTTGATGTGCGGTGGCCCCGCCATATGGTTTAGCATAAGCACCGTCACCATCGATTCTGCCATTACCATCGTTAACAATCATTGAAGATTCAAGGGTAGTGCCATAATGTCCATCAATAAAATCGGTTCGCCGATAGCTATGGTCATGTCCGCTAAATACCAGATCGACACCGCCATCTTCTAATATCGGTACCGCATTCTGCCGCATACTATCGGAATTATAATATGGCGGATGATGCCAGTAAGCGATAAGCCAATCCTGAGTATTAGCCGCCAAGTCATTTTTTAGCCAGGTAAGCATCGGGCCGGTTGAAGACTGGTCGACATTAGCGGAATTCAAACAAACGAAATGGATTCTACCATAATTAAACGAATAGTAGGCCTCGGTACCGGAAGTTATTCCACCGGCTTCGCCATTTCTTGGTAAAGATAGCATATCGAAATAAGGGCCGGTTTCTGTCGAAGAAACGGAATTTCTGGCGTCATGATTTCCCATGCTGGGCCAGATAACCGATTTCCGAAATAAAGTAGTATAGATATCAAAGAATTCGGTTTGATATTGAGTATCTAACCCATCAGTTTGTGAATTATCGCCACCGGTCAACCAGAGATCCGTAGGGGTAGAACCGGTATACGTTAAATATCCATTGAATACCGCTTTTTGACTTGCTGAACCATATCCGACATCGCTAATCACCCAAATCCGGCTGCGTTTAGCGGTTCCTTCTGTCGGGAAGGTTACAAAACAATGAGCCGCATCATCTCCTTCTATAGTACCGCCGATGGTTCCGATAGCATAATAATATTTAGTATTCGCCGAAAGACCGGATAAGATAAGTTCATGTTCAGTTGTTGAAATATCACTACTCATAAATGCAGTCAGGTTGCCTAAAGTCGTTCCATAATTTACTTGACTGGTAGCAGCTTCGGGAGTTCGCCATCGAATATGAATACTCGTTGGTGTACCCAACTGGAGATAGGGTCCGCGATTTATTAATAAGGTAGATGATGTAAATGTCGTTGAAGTAGACAGCCATAAATCGAAACTTAGATCGCCGCTAGACATCGCATTTTGATGCACTTCAGCGGTGATAAGATTATCACCTTCTACGAGAAGTGCGGTATCGATAGTGGTTGTAAAATAGGTGGTTTCATCAGAACTCGATACATTTGAAAAAGCGAAAGTGGTAGCATAAATATTTCCAGCCGGCATGTTCGTTCGAAAGATTTCGGTTCCATTGAGATAGACTACAGCCCCATCGTCGCGTAGCACTCCCAAATATACATTCGTATAAGAAGTAGCGGTGGTGATAGAGAATGAATGCCGAAAGTAATAAGTAGTATATCCGGAAGTAATCTGAGTAGTTTCCGGTCTGCCGTTACCGGAATCGCCAAACCCTAATTCGGCAGTACCTACTGACCAACCGGAATCATTATAGATAGTATCTCGCCATGCGGTACCCTGGTCGGAACCATTATCTAAATATTTCCATTCCGATCCCGGTGTGATAAATGCGATACCCCAAGATACCGATGAACATAATAAGATAATGAGTGATATAACTACTAAATTGACCGACTTAACTGCAATGGATGATAGCATGAGTTTCATTTCAATATGTTAAATATACCTTAATTTATTTTTCTATAGCATTATTCTTCTGTATTGAAAGCGGATAATTCCACTGGTACTCCCCCCGGTCCGCTCAAGGTCCAATCGGAGAAAGAAGTTATCCCTTCATATCTAATCCAGTTCTTATCAAGATCACGCGCTGTTGGATAATACCAAGTCCAGGTAATTCCATTCCATTTCGCAATCTCGAGGTTGGTTTCGGAATATGCGCCACCGATATTTGCATCAAGTAAATCGGTATCGGTATAGGTAAAGGTAATATCTGTTTCCTGGATGCTCCCATTGCTATCAATATCCCACCATCGGGATAAAAAGTGCTGATCCCCGAGTTTACCGGTAGAATCGGTGGCATTCGGATGTTTTATATCATGAACCACAATGGTTACCGTATCCGATGAACCAAAAGCGATAGAGTTAATACTTAAGGTTAATGGAGTATAATATTCAGTCGAACCACTCCAGGTACCGATATAGAAAATGGTGGTACCGATTTCAGCTACTATCTGCTGGTCGGTGGTATCGAACACAATCATTTGTCGCGGAGTAGTATATCCACTATTCCCAAACGGACTTGATGCTTGCATCTGCCAATATATCAATCCATTTGATAGTGGAATTGTCGGAGTATACTCGGTATCAGCTATTCCCGCGATCGTAGTGATAATCGATAGAAATTCATTATCTCGCGCTAACTGTAAGGTATAGTTCATATCACCATATCCTTCCGCGGTATTCCAAGAGAATAGCGGTTGATGATTATGGGTGGTAGCGCAGTCAACCGGTACCAGTAAATTGGGTTTCAATGGTGCCGATTCTGTAACTGAAATATAATCAAGCTTCGTTACGGTATCATCACCCAACGGATTACCGGCAACTAACTTAACCGTATACGTGGTTGGCACCGACACCGTCCCATAAATATACTGTGGATTCTGTTGCGCGCTATTCCCGCCATCGCCGAAATCCCATATCCATTTGGTAGGAGCGTTTGTACATCCATGGGTGAACTGGGCGGTTAATGGGCCATATCCGCTCAAAGGAGTACCCGAAAATTCCGATACCGGTGGATTGGTTATAGCCGATGGTAGGAAACGATTCCCCTGTAGTAATAGATCAAAACTTAAATCGGTAGGTGCAGTAAAATTCTGTTGATGGACTTCAACCGCTAATTGATTAGTACCTTCAATTAACTGTGCCGGATTTACCGGATATGCAAAATACGTTGTTTCATCCCCGGAAGCGACATTTGATGATGCGGTGGTATACGAGAAAATCAGACCACTAGGCATATTGGTTCGAAATACTTCCGTATCATTGAGATAAACGACGGCACCGTCATCACGTAAGATATATGCCGTCAGCCCGGCATAGGTGGTTGCATTAGTTACCGTAAAGGCTTTTCGGAAATAATAGGTCGTATATTGGGTATTAGTAAATATGGTGGTTTCCCATCTACCGTTAACCGGTCCATCGCCAAAACCCAACTCTGCTTGCCCGGTAGACCAAGTTGAATCATCAAAGGTTATCGCTCGCCATGCGGTACCTTGATTAGAGCCATCATCACGATATTTCCAGGTAGATCCTTTTGTAATAAACGTGCTGGCATAATCTGCAGGATTATAATCCAGACCGGTAAGCTGCAAATCGAATCCGACATCGCCGCCCGGGGTAGCAATCTGATGCACCTCTACTGCGATAGTATTAATTCCTTCAACCAAATATGAAGGATTGATGCTCGTGGTAAAAAAGGTAGCTTCATCATCTCCAGCGACATTCGATGATGCGGTCGAATATGCGAAAATAGAGCCACTCAACATATTCGGTCGCCAGACTTCCGTTCCATTGATATAGATAACCGCACCATCATCACGTAATACACTGAGCAGCAAATAGTTATAACCGGAGCTATTTGATACGGTAAATGTTTTTCGAAAATAATAGGTAGTCCATTGGGTATTGGTGAGTATCGTAACTTCCGGTCGGCTATTACCGGTATCTCCAAACCCGATTTCAGCGGTTCCTAACGACCAGGTGGAATCATTAAATGAAGTATCCCGCCACGCGGTACCTTGATCAGAACCATTTGCCAAATATTTCCATTCTCCACTTTTAGAGACTAAAACCGGATTATAATTGTCATAGGTTGAAAGCTGAAGATCAAAAAAGAGATTGGCATTGATTGAATACTGATGAATCTCTATGGCAATAACATTAGCTCCTTCTCTCAAAAGGGCGGTATTAATACTAAACGGAAAATAGGTACTTTGATACGATAATATAGTAGAAGAGACCGCCAGGGTATTTGCGGTAATCGTTCCACCCCGCATATTCTCTCGCAGGACTTCGGTTCCATTAAGATAAACTATTGCACCGTCATCTCTTAATAAATTTATGATCAAACTCGCTATATTGTCTGTATTCGCGATATTAAATGTCTTTCGAAAATAGTAGGTGGTTTTTCCCGAAGTAAGTAATGTCGTTTGTCCTCCACCAAATCCGAATACCGCGGTTCCAGATGACCAGCTGGAATCATCATACTCTAAGTTTCGCCAAGTAGTACCTTGCGCTGTTCCATTATCCAAATATACCCAAGAGGCCCCTTTTGGTATTAAAGTATACTCTGCACCTAGGGATAAGGTTGGAATAATTAAAAACATCATTATAATATTGAGTATAAACAAAATTTTAACCATACCTTTTTTCTCTTTACCATCGGATACTGACATAATCCTTTCCTCCATAATAATTAAATAATATTAAATTTTAGCATTTAGAATATCATAAAATGGTCAAGTATCATTTCGGGGCAAAACCTGAGTTTCAATTTCGTAATACATGAAGTGATTAATATTTTTTTTGCTTTGAAAAGATAAAGTAGCACATATTATGGCAAGCTATGTACCAAGAAGATTATAATTTTATATTTATAGCTCATTTGCTTAAATAACTATAATATAATCATATGTTTACAATGGTGTTACTATATCTATACAGCATTAAATTTCATTGTTTTATTGTATACTTAACTTCCCATCGTTACTTAAATAACACAAAATACGGTAATTATATATAGTATATACTTATATAGTTTATTGATTAATCTAAGAAATAAAGGTTAGCTATGAAAAATGTAAATAATTAATAGGCAGGGAGAACGTAGATTTCAGCCTATAAATCAGGATTTAGTTATAATGCTCAAATCTGTTAATTCATACCACGACGATAATTTACGTTCTGTTTTTATAATTTCCAATAGAGCCCTTTTCGATTGCACCAGAGCACAACACACCACAATAACATAGTCCATTCCAGACCAGCGAACATCCCATTCCACGCCGCATGCCCTTTCAAACCTTCATATGGTCCTAACGCGGTTAGAAATATCCTGACTACCGGCTGCATAAAATAGGCTAAGAGCGCGTTAGACCCATATACTCCCAGGAACCAAACCCAGCCCCATTTGAATTGCCAGACATCGATGAGCCAATAGAATATCAGGAAAGTTATCGCGCCGATACCGGAAGTGAAAAAGGCATATTTAGGAAT
>JBHGBB010000250.1:0-4585 GCA_041946755.1 bacterium
AAAATCAGATTGGCAGCCTGCCAATCTGATCCGTGAATTTTCTTAACTCGTTTAATTACAATAGATTATCCCAAAATCGCATTGAATCTCGATTAAAGTCGCACGGTACGACTTTGATTTCTTCTTATCTTCCTAACTTCTCTTTTCTGCTATCTATTATTGCTGCTATCGCACCCCACCCTCTGTCTCCTCGATATTAGATTTGATAGACAGAAATAAATATTGTAAATTAAGTACGAAAAAGGTATATAGTAGTATAGAGAGGATTTAATCCCGAGATTTATTGGCCAAGAAATATCTTCTGGATTTTTTCGTCTTTCAATAACGATTCTTTTTCCCCCTGAAGAGCGATTGTTCCGATATCAAACACATATCCTCTATGACAAACTTCTAATGCTGCCTGCGCATTTTGTTCTACCAATAATATACTAGTTCCATTTCTATTAATTTCGGTGAGTTTATCGAAAACCATTTCAACATAGTTAGGTGATAGCCCTAATGATGGTTCATCGAGTAAAAGCAACTTAGGATTTAGCATGAGCGCTCTACCGATAGCTAACATTTGCTGTTCACCAGTGGAAAGAGTTCCCGCCCGCTGTTTTTTTCTTTCTTTTAAGACGGGGAATAGTTCAAATACTTTTTCTATCCTCTCATTAACTCCTGAACTCCTAATCTCATGAGCTAGTGTATATGCTCCCATTTCCAGGTTCTCATTAACCGTCATGGTTGGGAAAATCCGCCTACCTTCAGGAACCAAAGACATACCTTTTTTAACCAATTGGTCAGTCCTTAATCCTTTAATACTCTCATTATTAAATAAAATATCTCCTCGTTCGATACGACCATTATATGCACCCAGAACACCACTAACCGCTTTTAATGCGGTCGATTTCCCGGCACCATTCGGTCCGATCATCGCAACGATTTCGCTAGAGTTTACCTGTATCGAGATATTCTCAAGCGCCCAAACCATACCATAATAAACCGTTAGATTCTGTACTTGTAAAATAGATTGTTTTTGTTGATTAACCACTTCTTGATTATTTATTTGCATTCTAATTTCTACCCGACCCCGTTATATCAACGGGGTAAACTTTAGTCGAGGATTATTCAACTTCAGTTGAATAAATGCTCTAAAGAGCATCAACCGTGGGCTGAAGCCCCGTAGAATATTAATCTTTTCAACTGACAACTAATTTTCTCTTGCCCAAATATGCTTGGATAACTGCTTCATTAGATAATATTTCTGATGGCTTGCAATCCGCTATTTTCGATCCATGGTTTAAAACGATTACTTTATCTGAGATATCCATAACTACTTTCATATCATGTTCAATATAGAAGATGGTTTTCCCGGTATTTTGAAGCTCGCGGATGATTCGTTTCATCTCGATAACCATTTCCGGAAATAAACCGGCCATAGGTTCATCCAGTAGTAAAAGAGTTGGATTTAACGCTAACGCCCGGGCGATTTCTAGTAGTCTCCGCTGCCCATGCGACATATTCTCAGCTAAAACATCTATTTTTTCTAATAATCCCACTAATTTTAGATAACCAATTGCTTTCTCCTTATTCTCGATGTCTTCCTGTATCATCTGTCTGGTTCTAAATAACGCTGAGGATAGATGCTCCCCTTTATTATATTTCGTCGCTAGCATAACATTTTCCAAAACCGATATTTGCGGGAATAACCTAATATTTTGGAATGTTCTCCCGATACCAAGCTGAGCTATCTTATAAGGAGCTAGTTTATTAAGTTTATGAGTAGATGAATCCGATGAGTTAAAAAGAATACTACCGTTATTAGGTCTAAGAAAACCGGTAATAAGATTAAACAGAGTTGTTTTGCCCGAACCATTAGGACCAATTAACGCGGTTATCTCTCCTTCTTTTAATTCAAAAGAAAGATTATCTACCGCCTTAATTCCATCAAATTCTTTAGATAAATCTTTCGTCTCTAATATATTTTTCATTTTCCTTAAATTTTGGATTGCGAGAGTTTACCCTCGCTTTACTTTCAGGAAGCTTGCTTCCTGATTATAACAATCCAAGCAAGCTTGTTAAATGCACAGCGCAAGTAAAACTTGCGCACTCCACAGCCATCTAACGCTCAACTATTAAAACTTATTTGAATTTATATTTTCCTAAAATCCCTTGCGGGCGTTTCAACATTAATAGAACCAATAAAAGTCCATAAATCATCTGGCGTAGCTGCGCAGCAACTGAACTCGGCATCCCTAGGAACCGTAACAATTCTGGAAATATGATTAATATAGCAGCACCGACAAAAGAACCGGCCAGACTACCCATACCGCCGAAGACTACCATAAGTAGAATAGTAATCGATTCCATAACCGTAAAGCTAGAAGGATCGATATAGGTGATATAATGGGCATAAAGACTACCCGCGATCCCGGCGAAAAATGCGCCGATTATAAATACCAGAATTTTATGTCTATTGATATTCTTGCCCATAGCTTGAGTAGCAATTTCATCTTCTCGGATACCAAGTAAAATTCTACCAAATGGCGAGTTAACTACTCTTCTGATAACAAAATAAGTTAAAAAAACAAAAAATGCTACTATAATCAGATATTGCCAAATCTCTGATATCTGCAAACCATAAATTGAAAACCCAGGTATTCCCGGTAATCCCATTGGACCGCGGGTTACATCTACCCAATTTTGAGCAACGGAATAAACTATAACGCCAAATCCGAAGGTTGCTAACGCAAAATAATCACCTTTAAACCGTAGAGAAGGCACACTTATAGCGACACTTAAAATAGCAGCGACACCAGCGCCTATTAATAATCCTAACCAAGGTGATAATCCATAATGTAATGCTAATAATGCAGAAACATAAGCGCCTACACAGGAAAATGCTGCATGACCTAATGCTGGTAATCCAGTATACCCTACTAAAAGATTCAAACTAAGGGTTAAAATGATATAGATACCTGTTATAACTAATATATGTAAAAAATATTCCATATAATCAGTTGTTAGTTGATGGTTGTTAGTTGTTAGCCCGAATACTGAAAACTAAAAACTAACAACTTAAAGCTGCTCTTTTTCCGTTTTAACTCCCATAATTCCACCCGGTCTAATTAATAAGAAGATAATCAAGATTATAAATGCAATACAATCTTTCCATCCCGATTGGATTTTCCAGATGCCAAGATTCTCTGCAATACCTAAAAATAATCCGCCTAACATAGCTCCGGGGATACTCCCGATACCACCAATGATAGAAGCGATCATCCCTTTTAGGATAGCATTCATCCCCATGGTTGGTTCAAGATTAGTCTCTAATGAAATCAGAATACCTGCTAACCCGGCTAAAGATGAACCGATAGCAAATGAAGCGAAAATAATCTTTTCCGGATATATCCCCACTACACTAGCAGCAATCGGATCATCGGATACTGCCCGCATCGCTTTCCCTAACTTCGTTTTCTGCACAAAAACCGATAAACCCATGAAAACTATTAAACTCACAACTATGATTAAAATTTGGGTATTGGTTATCACTGCACCAAAGAACTGATGTCCTTCAATTATCGGCCCGGTTCTTAGAGTTTGAATCTGAGCACCATAGATTAATTGGATTAGGTTTTGGAGAAAGATAAAGATACCAAATGAAGCAATCAAAAAGATTAAATTCGATGCCTTTTGCTTCCGAAGAGGGAAATAAACCAGCCGGTCAATAACTATACCGATAACTCCGGCAAACAGCGATGCAAAAAAAAAAGAAAATATCGTTATCGGGAATGAGTTTAAGAATTGACGAGTTAATGAGTTGATAAAGGTAAATGCGAGATAAGCTCCGGCGGTATAGACCACGCCATGCGCGAAATGAAAGAATTTCACGGTCCGGTAGATAACAGCAAAACCAAGAGCGATTAAAGTATAAATACTACCTGTGATTAGACCATTAAGAAAAAGCTGTTGAAACAATGCATTCCTCTTTTCATAAATTGAATTTTATTTCTAAATATAGCAGATAAAAGCAACGATATTTAATACTAACCAATTGAATCATAATCCCCTCTCTCCTATATTATTACCTTAGTACTGAATATGGTGGATTACAATAATTATGAAGCGTTTATAGATCATGCTTATCTAACATAATATTATTAGGTGCTATATCTCTTTTAAGGACTTATGCTAGTCCTCACCCAACTTAAACAAAGGTATTTAATTTTTAAGACAATATTTTCCTATTTCTCGCAATTTTCCAAGTATACATGATTCATCAACAATATTTTCAACTTTTTTCACAATCTCGGAATTCTTATTTTCTTCAATTTTTAAACCAGTCAATTCTTTAAAACACCGATATATTTTGACAGAAATATGTTTTAAATCGATTCCTATAGATTTAGCAAGTTCACAAAGCTCTGGTAAAGTGTAAACAGTATTAGGAATCTTTGAGTCCCAAATTCGATAAAAATTTCCTTTTAGGGCATGAAATATCTGATCTTCTGCATTCCTGAATATCATAATACCCCATTTTGGAATCGGTCCTTTAGTAACAAAATAAGGAATGATATTAGAGAAAATAATATCTTTTTGTTCT
>JBHGBB010000251.1:0-4573 GCA_041946755.1 bacterium
CTGAAAGAACTGGAAATCGATACCAAAGGGGAATTTGGTGGCCTAGGAATTCGGATTGGGCTTCGCGATGATTGGTTAACGGTTGAATCTCCAATGGAAGATACCCCTGCATTTCGAGCAGGAATTAAATCCGGTGACCGTATCGTAGAAATTGATGGAAAAAGTACTGAAGGATTTACTACTGAAGAAGCTGTTAAAAAACTACGTGGACCAAAAGGAACCTCAGTAACCATAAAAATTTCAAGAAAAGGAGAAAAAGATCTCCTTACTTTCACCATCATTCGTGATATCATCCGACTAGATAGTGTACGCGGAAAAATTCTCACTGATAGCATTGGGTATTTACGGATTACTGAATTTCGAGAAAAGACTGCGGATGATTTAGAACAAGCATTATTAAAACTGCAAAAAGAAGGAATGAAATATATCATTTTAGATTTGCGATACAATCCCGGCGGTTTATTGAAATCAGCAGTATCTGTTAGTGATTTATTTATTCCTGCAGATAAAGTTATCGTTAGCACCAGAGGCCGTGCTCCAGGACAAGATAGTGTATACAAATCCACCGATCGAAAAATAAAATTTATTGATTACCCCATGGCAGTGCTCGTAAATGAAGGTAGTGCCAGTGCTGCCGAAATTGTCGCCGGTGCTATGCAAGATTGGAAACGCGGAATTATCATCGGGCCAAAAGGCAAAAGAACGTTTGGAAAAGGATCGGTACAATCGGTGATGGAACTGGATTATAATTGTGGATTGCGATTAACCACGGCTAAGTATTATACTCCTAGCGGAAAAAGTATCCACCGAACTTCTTCAGAGAATACCACTGGTGGAATCGAACCGGATATCGGTGTTGATATCTCACCAGAAGTTGAATTAGCCGTTATGGCAAAAGGAACTCTTGGCGACTTGAAAGTCCCGAGAGTTAGAGTTGAAAATGACAAAGTCATAACGGAAAAAGAAATGGTTGAAGATGTGGAATTAGTACAAGCGATTAATATTCTCAAAGCCTCTGATTATTTCCGGCATCCAAATGCTGATGTTGGAAATAACCACCCTTCTATCGCTAGCGATACCACAAAGAAATAATTTTGATTTCTAACAATCGATTTAGCCATAAATTGTACTTGAGCTAAATTGATTGTACTCTCTAAGTAACCTTTATCTTCAGAATATCTCATATCCGATTTAATCGGTTCAGTAGATATCTCCCCCTCAATAATATCTATATAGTTTATTTTCATATCTTTTACCCACCAAACCAATATCAGAGTTGACATCTTTCTCAGTCTTTGCTACTCTTGTAGATTAATCTGGCGTATAAATAAATTATTAAATATAGGATTTTATATGAGTCTTGAAACATTGATTGGTGTCAGTAAAGGAGAAGTACCGGCAGATATTGTTTTAAAAAATGGCAAGATTGTTAATGTGCTCAGTGGAGAAATATATCCAGCTGATATAGCCTTATTTCAAGACAGAATAGCTGGAATCGGTGCCTATCAGGGAAAAGAAGAGATTGATGTTTCGGGTAAATATATTACTCCCGGATTCATCGATGGGCATATGCATTTGGAAAGTTCGATGGTCACCGTTTCAGAGTTTGCTAAAGCAGTGGTACCCCGGGGAACGACAACAATTATAATAGATCCGCATGAAATCGCTAATGTACTTGGTGCTGAAGGAATTTTGTATATTCTAAAATCCAGTAAATATAATCCCATCAGTGTCTATCTCATGCTTCCCTCTTGTGTTCCTGCAACACATTTAGAAACAGCAGGTGCAGAGTTAAAAGCAGTGGATCTCTATTCTTTTTTTAATGATAAATGGGTGTTAGGATTAGCAGAAATGATGAATTATCCAGGTGTTTTAATGAAAGAAGGCGATGTGCTGGATAAATTAAAAATTGCTACTAATAAACAGATTGATGGTCATTCTCCGGGATTATCCGGTAAAGAATTGAATGCTTATATCGCTGCTGGGATAGCCAGTGACCATGAATGTACTACTGTTGAAGAAGCACAAGAGAAATTACGACTCGGTATGCATGTAATGATGCGCGAAGGAACGGTTACTAAAAATTTACGCGATCTATTACCACTAGTAACACCATTAAATGTCGATCGATTAATTTTCGTTACCGACGATCGTACTCCGTTCGATTTAGTAACCGAAGGACATATCGATTCTATGATCCGTATGGCAATTGATTTCGGTATTAATCCCGCTATGGCTATTCGGATGGCTTCGATTAATGCAGCGAAATATTTCCATCTCGAACAACATGGCGCTATCGCACCAGGATATTTGGCTGATATTGTAGTACTCGATGATTTACAATCCTGCCGAGTGAATATGGTTTTTAAACATGGGAAAAAAGTCGCTGAAAATGGTGAAATGATTATCTCGGAAACTCCCCGCCCGGCAGTGCATATTCGGAGTAGTATAAACGTCAAATGGCTTTATGAAACCGATTTCCAAATCCCGGCAAAATCAGGAAAATGCCGGATTATTGAACATATTCCCCAACAAATTATCACTCAGCAATTACTTATGGAACCGAAAATTGAAAATGGATTAGTATGTGCGGATATCAATCGAGATATTTTAAAACTTGCCGTTATTGAACGACATAATGCTTCCGGTAATATTGGTTTGGGATTGTTAAAAGGATTTGGTCTAAAATCCGGCGCGCTTGGAACCAGTGTAGCTCATGATTCGCATAATATTATTATTGTAGGTACTAATGATAGCGATATGCTCGCAGCTGCGGTTCAGATTATTAAAATGCAGGGGGGGCTGGTAGTCGTGGACAAGAAGCAAGTAATACAATCATTACCATTGCCTATCGCCGGACTTATTTCCGATAAACCATTACTAGAGATAAAAACCAAACTTGAAGCCCTTAACCAAGCAGCGAAATCACTTGGAGCAATACCTCATGACCCATTTATGGCACTTTCCTTTTTAGCATTACCGGTTATCCCGGAGTTGAAATTAACTGATAAAGGTTTAGTTGATGTAGCCAAATTTAGTTTGGTCAATCTATTCGCCGAATAAAACTAATAAAGGAGATTTAATTATGAGAAGTAAGTTTCTTTCTATAATAACCATCACGGTATTAATCGTTATCTTCAGTAGTTGTGCTAAATCGCCAGAGCAAACCGCGCAATCGACATCAAAATTTAAAGTTGGATTAGTATTTGATATTGGAGGTCGTGGGGATAAATCATTCAATGATTCTGCCTATTTAGGATTAGAGCGGGCGAAAAAAGAACTGGGTGTTGATTATGAATATTTAGAAACTCCGCAATCTACTGATCGGGCAACCCAATTAAGACAACTAGCCGGTAATCCGGACATAAAAATCATCTTTGGAATTGGTTTTTTGTTTACTGATGATATCAATGCTGTAGCACAAGAATTCCCAGATAAGGAGTTCGCCGATATTGATTATACCGTGGATCCGAAGAAATCAATTCCGACAAATGTCGCTGCTTTAGAATTTAAAGAAGAAGAAGGAAGCTTTTTGGTCGGTGCTCTTGCCGGATTACTGACTAAAACAAATAAAGTCGGATTTATTGGGGGAATGAAAATCCCATTAATCGAAAAGTTCGAAACCGGATTTAAAGCGGGAGTAAAAGCGGTAAATCCGAAATGTGAAATTTACGCAAATTATGCCGGATTAACGGGAAATGCTTTCAAAGACCCGACGAAAGGAAAAGAACTGGCTTTATCTATGTACGATAAAGGAGCGGATATTATTTACCATGCTTCAGGTTCAACCGGATTAGGAGTATTCGAAGCGGCGTTCCAGAAAAAGAAATTCGCCATTGGAGTAGACGCTGACCAATATCAATCTGCACCCAAAGAAATACAGGATGCTCAGGTTATTCTCACGAGTATGGTTAAGCGCGTGGATGAAGCAGTTTTCCAAACTATTAAAGCGGTACAAGAAAATCAATTTCAAGGTGGAGCTAGATTATTCGATTTAAAATCTAAAGGAATTGATTATGTATATGATGAACATAACCCGCTTACTTTGATGACATCAGGCGCAGCGCCGGGCGCCGGCCACGGCAGTATATTCCTAGACAAGCAGGGTAAACTTTGGACCATCTGTATGGTGGCGTACCCCCAAAATGGCGGAAGAGGTAATACGCTTATATCTCTCTTCCCCTCAGATGTCGACGCACAGGGCGTGATGCACGGAAAGGTCGAATATGGCGATTATCCGCAATATCTGCCCGGCGTAAAGCGGGATCCGATCAAAGATAATTTTACGGGATGGATGCTTTTATCCCTAAACAAACGGGTCGAAACATCTTCCACGCTTGTGAATTACTGGCCGGCATTTGCGGTGGATCAGGATGGGAAGTTTTCACCACGCCAGGATTAACCAAAAGTGATGCGATTGCCACTCAGTTTTTTGTTGCAGCCAGAGAATTTTTGCCAACATTTAAGATGCGTGCGGACTTCAGTGACAACGATCCAGATCAAGAGTCCAATTTTTATGTCATCCGATATACAAGTTGCCCTGCAATTTTGACGGAAAATTTGTTTATGGATA
>JBHGBB010000252.1:0-4542 GCA_041946755.1 bacterium
GAAACCATTGATTATGGTCGAAGCGGCTATTTTATATGAGACTAAGATGGATCGTTTGGTTGATTATGTAATTGTGGTGTATGCAACCAAATCCCAACGTTTTAAAAGAATAAAGAAACGGGATAACTTGACTACGCTAGAAATCAAATCGAGAATGGCTGCACAGATACCCTTAGAGCAGAAAAAGAAAAAAACCGAATTTATTATAAATAATACAGGAGGTCTAAAACAAACAGAACAACAAGTTAAATTGAATTATCGCGGATTCAATACTTTATTATATCTCCAAGAACTAGTTAAACTATTAGAGCATATGCAGTAATCGAATTGCATTCGATTTATGGTAATATTCTCTTTACAATAGAAAGGATTTAGTATGGCAGAAAGATCTACTTCAAAAAGTGCGACTGAAAAATCAGAACGCGCTGAACGACCGGAACGAAATGGGCGATCGGAAAAAACACCCGATAAAACAATATCGATGGATATCGGTTCTTTGCAAAAGAAAACAATTGCGGAATTGAACAAAATCGCTGCGGAATTGAATATCGAAGGACATAGCGGCATGCGGAAACAGGAACTCATCTTTGCGGTACTTGGCAAACAGGCGGAAAAGGAAGGAGTCATGTTTGGAGAAGGGGTATTGGAAATCCTTCCGGATGGGTTTGGGTTTTTACGGTCACCGCAATATAATTATTTACCGGGACCGGATGATATCTATGTTTCCCCATCCCAGATTCGCCGGTTCGATTTAAGAACCGGTGATACTGTTTCCGGCCAAATTCGTCCACCGAAAGAAAACGAACGATATTTTGCATTGCTGAAAGTCGAAGCGATCAATTTCTCTGACCCGGAATTAGCCCGCGAGAAAATCTTGTTTGATAACCTCACTCCCATATATCCCAATCAGCGGATTCATTTAGAATCGGATAGTGATAATATTTCCGGCCGGTTAATGGATTTATTTACTCCGGTAGGTAAGGGGCAGCGGGGATTGATTGTTGCCGCACCGCGAACCGGGAAAACCATGTTACTCCAGAGTATTGCCAATAGTATCAGTAAGAATCATCCGGAAATATATCTGATAGTGCTCCTCATCGATGAACGGCCGGAAGAAGTTACCGATATGGAACGGTCGGTTAAAGGGGAAGTAGTCAGTTCGACATTTGACGAACCACCGGAACGGCACTTGCAGGTTACCGATATGGTGATGGAAAAAGCGAAACGATTGGTCGAATATGGTAAAGATGTAGTAGTACTGTTAGATAGTTTAACTCGATTAGCCCGAGCGAATAATGCAGTGGTACCGCATAGCGGTAAGATGATGTCCGGTGGTATTGATGCTACAGCATTATCCCGACCGAAACGGTTTTTCGCTGCAGCCCGAAATATCGAGCAGGGGGGCAGTCTAACGATTTTAGCTTCTTGTTTAATTGATACCGGCAGCAGAATGGATGAAGTTATTTTTGAAGAGTTTAAAGCTACCGGTAATATGGAAATTCATTTAGACCGGCGGTTGGTCGATCGGCGCATCTTCCCGGCAATAGATATTTTCTCTTCCGGTACCAGAAAAGAGGAATTATTATTAACGCCGAAAGAGTTGGGTCGAATTTGGTTAATGCGGAAAGCGCTCTCTGAGACCAATGTCATCGAATTAATGGAAATGTTGACCGATAAACTCCGGAAAACGAAGACTAACGACGAGTTCTTGGATAGCATGAACCAGTAAAGGCAAATTCTGGATTTCGAAGCTTAATAGCATAGAACGTTATAGTTAGAATAAAAAAAATCTGATAAACGGAAACAGGAAACAAGAATTCGTTGTCTGATTATTCCCATTTTTAATGATTTTTACGGCTTCTAATTCTATCTATCCTATAGATTAGTACTTTCCATTGAAAAAGCATAGGTTATAGTATTTTCCCCTATTTATGGCTACTGGGGAGTGGTAGGTATTGCTTTGAGCAATACCTACCACTCCCCACTCTATATGGTTAAATAGATTTAAATTAAGTAATGATTAAATTTTGTATTTTGCGGTGTCAGCCTTGCTTTTTTCGGAAAAATAAACTAAACTATATATCTATATCAAAAATAATCAAGTTTATGACATTAGAGGTGTAAGTCTAATTATGCGTAGTGATTTAATGAAAACCGGGTTGGAAAAAGCACCACATCGGTCGCTCTTTAAAGCTATCGGGTATACCGATGAAGAATTAGCCCGACCGATAATTGGAATCGCTAATTCAGCGAACGAAATTGTTCCGGGTCATATACATCTCGACCGCATTGTTGAAGCGGTTAAAGCCGGAATCAGAATGGCTGGTGGAACCCCGATAGAATTCGGCATGATCGGTATTTGCGATGGGATCGCGATGAACCATACCGGGATGAAATATTCGTTAGCCAGCCGCGAATTAATTGCCGATAGTGTTGAATGTATGGCGCAAGCACAGCCGTTTGATGGTTTAGTACTAGTACCGAACTGCGATAAGATTATTCCCGGAATGCTCATGGCAGCGGCAAGAGTGAATATTCCAACCATTGTTATCTCCGGTGGTCCAATGTTGCCGGGTAAATATACCCAAAAAGGACCGTTATATGGAAAACGATTGGATTTGGTGAAAGATGTGTTTGAAGCGGTGGGTAAAGTTCAGGCTGGATTGATGAGTGAAGCAGAACTAGCGGTTTGTGAAAATAATGCCTGTCCGGGATGTGGCTCTTGTGCCGGGATGTTTACTGCTAATACCATGAACTGCTTAACCGAAGTTATGGGTATGGGATTACCTGGAAATGGGACGATCCCTGCGGTTTATGCCGAACGGATTCGATTAGCAAAAAAAGCTGGGATGCAGATATTGCAATTGGTTAAAAAACAACTCCTCCCTCGCCAGATTTTGACTAAACAAGCGTTTGAAAATGCGATTGCGGTTGATATGGCATTTGGTGGTTCAACGAATACCGTTTTGCATCTTCCAGCGATAGCTTATGAAGCCGGAATAAAACTAGATTTAAACTTATTCAACCAGTTTAGTAAGAAAACCCCGCATATTGCGGCAATCAGCCCTGGTGGCGACCATTTTATGGTGGATTTATATGAAGCAGGTGGCGTTCCGGCATTAATGAAAGAGATCGCAAAGAAAAAGCTACTAAACTTGGATACTATAACCGTAACCGGAAAAACAGTTAGACAGAATATAGCGCAAGCCGAAATCAGTAATCCGGAAGTTATTCGATCAGTAGATAACCCTTATCATCAAGAAGGGGGATTGGCTATCTTATTCGGTAATCTTGCGCCAAACGGTGCGGTAATAAAACAAGCAGCAGTCGATGCAGAAATGTTAAAATTTTCCGGTCCGGCAGTAGTTTTCGAATCAGAAGAAGCATCGGTTAAAGCTATTCTTGGTCGAAAAATCAAAAAAGGTTCAGTAATCGTTATCCGGTGTGAAGGGCCGAAAGGCGGACCGGGAATGCAAGAGATGTTAACTCCAACCTCTGCCGTGGTAGGGATGGGTCTTGGTAAACAGGTAGCTCTAATTACTGACGGTCGGTTCTCTGGTGGTACTCGGGGAGCATGCATCGGTCATGTTTCACCGGAAGCAATGGAAGGCGGTCCGATTGCTATCGTTAAAAACGGTGATATGATTCATATTGATATTCCCGCTCGGAAATTAGAAATCGAATTGACCCAAGCTGAAATTAAACGTCGATTGAAATCATGGCATAAACCGAAACCAAAAATCAACTTCGGTTATTTAGCCCGGTATGCAGAGTTGGTAACCTCAGCAAGTACTGGAGCAGTGTTTAAGAAAATATAAATAATTTATGAAAAAAACTGGTGCCCAAATTATTATTGATGCTTTAGAACAAGAAAAAGTCGATGTTATGTTCGGTTATCCCGGCGGGCAAGTGCTGGATATATTCCACGAACTTGCGCCTTCAAAAATCAACTTCTATTTGGTTCGCCACGAACAAGGTGCAGCACATGCTGCTGATGGCTACGCGCGTGCCACCGGTAAAGTTGGAGTGTGCTTAGCAACATCCGGTCCCGGTGCGACCAATCTGGTTACCGGAATTGCTACCGCATATATGGACTCAGTGCCGATGATAGCTTTAACCGGTCAAGTGCCAACACCGCTGATTGGAAACGATGCATTTCAAGAAGCCGATATTACAGGCATAACGCGCCCGATAACCAAACATAATTATCTGGTTAAAAAGATCGCCGACCTACCGTTGGTATTTAGAGAAGCGTTCCATATTGCACGTACCGGCCGTCCCGGTCCGGTGTTGATTGATATTCCTAAGGATGTGCAAAAAGCGGAATTAGAGCATTATCAATATCCCAAAGATATTAAAATTCGAAGTTATAACCCAACTTATGAAGGACATCCGAAACAAATCCAAAAGGTAGCAGAAGCAATCGCGAAATCAAAAAGGCCGGTAATTTATGCTGGGGGTGGAGTGATCATTTCTGATGCCGCGAAGGAATTAACGGAATTAGCAACCCGGTGCCATATACCAGTAACAACCAGTTTATTA
>JBHGBB010000253.1:0-4535 GCA_041946755.1 bacterium
GAAGATATATTTTTAATGAAATAACCTGCATTTTTATCTTCTGGTTTTAATATCTTTTCGATGGTATTAGTAAATCCAAGGCTAGCATTAACCACCTGGGGATAAGTCAGGATAACGGTATAAGGTATCGAACTTTCTTTAGATTCAGGATAAAGAGCAGCGATAGCTGAACTTGGCGTATGGTTTACCACAAGGTCTCGAATTGCACTTCTTCTTGGGCCGGTCGCCCAATGATTATACAACCAAGCTAATCCGGGATCAGTCGGACTGATATCTATTCGAACCAACGCAACGACATCCGGTGCTACCGGCATTTCTTCTGAAAATCCGAAGCTAAAACCAAAGAAGAGGATAACGATAATTCCAAGATATAAAACAGGTGATTTCATATTATCTTATAAAACGCTAAAATTTAACATTACTTAATCCGGTAACTTGATAATCGACCTGAATGCTATTATTTTGTGTAGAAACCGATGCAGTTAAATCCAGGTCATGCGCGCGCACGAGTCGTCGGAGAACATTTTTAAAAAACTCGACATCAGCGTTGATTTCTGGAAGTTTTTCATGCGCGATAGAGGGATTGATATAAAAAACGATAGTGCCGGAGCCGGCATCAGCATGCTGCATGGTTAAAGTGCCTTCGATTCGGTCAATATTACCGATTGTCGGGAAAATAGCATATTCCAATTGTTTCTCCTGTTCTTTAATCCATTCGGTTATCTCCTGATTCTTGTTACTAATCGAAAAAACGCAATCCGGTTGACCGGACGGAACACTAATTGCTGATTTCGAACGATATTTGGAAACCAAGTCAGTCAATAAATTCAGGTCATTACTGATAATCAAACCGCTATCTATCCAAGCGCAAGCTTGCGGTTGTGAATCAACTTGTTTCCCTGAGCGTAAAATATAACGAATCGTATATGGTCCAGCAGGTTTGTCCAAAATCCGCGAACTATGTAACAACTTTTGAGTCAGTGAATCCTGAACAAGCCGTACTAGTTTAATTCCCGGACCGAAATCTACCACCAAGATAATGGAGTTTTCTTTCGAGTCGGGTTTCTGGTTTATCGCAACCTTGATTTCTTCCGGAAACGCTTTGGAAATACCCAATTGGACGAGTTTTCCTTTTAATCCGCTAACTTGTTGTCCTGCATTACGGGAAAATAGCTGGATGCCAGTCTGACGAAGTTGATGCTGTGAATCGGTTAAACAACGAATTGAAATAGAAACGTTTTGCGGTATTAATTGGTTGGTATCAATTCTGGTTACTGGGTAATACCACCAGATGAGAATAATTAATCCCAATAGGACCAAAATAAGTATAATTGTCCAGATGATTTTTTTACTCTTTTTCATATAAGAGTAGCATATTTAAATCGCTTATTCAGCAAATTGGCAGCGATATAAATAAGCATACATTCCGTTAAGCTGCATTAATTCGGTATGAGTACCTTTTTCAACGATTCCGCCTTGATCTAAAACCACAATGGTA
Organism: bacterium; assembly: GCA_041946755.1. Classification (GTDB taxonomy): domain Bacteria; phylum UBP4; class UBA4092; order JAOAEQ01; family JAOAEQ01; genus JBHGBB01. The sequence continues at coordinate 1,499 of JBHGBB010000253.1, forward strand.
TCTGCCCGGATAACGGTTGATAGCCGATGCGCAATAATAAAGGTTGTCCGATTCCGCATCAGTTCATCTAGCGCTTCTTGCACCAGCCGTTCTGATTCGGTATCTAAAGCAGAAGTGGCTTCATCAAGAATCAGAATTGCCGGGTCTTTTAGAATCGCCCGGGCTAACGCGACCCGTTGCCGTTCTCCTCCGGAAAGGGTAACTCCACGTTCACCGATTTTGGTTTCGTATCCTTTGGGTAATCGCTGAATGAATTCATCCGCATGCGCCAGTTTCGCCGCGACGATTACTTTCTGTTGATCAAATTCCTTATGGCCATAAGCGATGTTATTAAAAATCGTGTCGTCGAATAGAATCGTTTCTTGAGTTACGATTCCCATCTGGTCTCGTAATGATTTTATCGTTACCGACTTGACGTTATGCCCGTCAATTTCAATCCTCCCGTCGGTAGTATCATAGAAACGCGGGATAAGGTTAACCAAGGTGGTTTTACCAACCCCACTAGGTCCGACGATGGCTACCAATTCATTCTTTTTCACCGTAAGATTGATGTTTTGTAACACTGGATTTTGATTATAGGCAAACGATACCTTCTGGAATGAGATCTGCTGTTGCATTCTCGGCAGGACAGTAGCGTTCGGCATTTCTTGAATATCCGAAGGAGTATCGATAATTTCAAATACTCGCTGGGCACCGGGTAATCCCCGCTGTAACATATTATTCGCTTCGGTAAGCCGTTTAACCGGCTGATAAAACAAGCCTAACGCCACTAAAAACGAAGCGAACGTTCCTACCGTAAGCTGTCCGCGGAGTACGAAATAGGCGCCAAGCCAGAAGGTGATTACGATACCAACCGCACCGAGAAATTCCATTACCGGTGACGCGGAAGCGGTAATTCGGATAACTTTCATGGTTTGCGAGAATAACTGTTTCGCTTTCTGCGAGAATCGGTCAGCTTCATAATTTTCCATGCCGAACGCTTTAACTACCCGAACCCCGGAAATCGTTTCTTGCATAACCACATTTACTTCTGCTCGAATCTGTTGCAATACCGCGCTCCGTTTCCGCATCTTTTTACCGAATCTGACTATCGGGTAATATCCAATGGGAAATAGTACCAAAGAAATAAGCGCTAGTTGCCATTGTGCAACAAACAGGTAAATCAATAACCCAATAATAATTAAGGTCTCTTTAATCGCATACCCATAAACCGCAATTACAATATTACCTGTTAAATCGACATCGTAGGTTAGTTTCGACATCATTTCGCCGGTCGAAGATTTACTAAAATAGCGGAGCGATAACCCTTGGAGATGTTCATACAAATCAGTCCGAATATTGTAGATGGTTCGCGCACTAACATATTCGCTCAGATATTCTTGGATATATGAAAAGATACCTTTTAAAGCTGCGGCGATGAGTAGCCAGCCGCTGATAAGAAAAAATGCTTCCAACCGATGCGAAGCTAAGTAAGCACCAAGCTGCTGGATATAGGTGCCAAAGATATCGAAGAGTATTTTCGGTAATGGTAAAGTGGTTGCCCCGGATTGCGGGAACATCAGGTCTAAAAACGGCTGTAGGGTACCGATGGAAACCGCGTTAAAAAACGATATCGCTGCAGAACTGATAAGGGTAATAATAATCCGCAGTCGATATACCCAGGCGTATTGTAAAACTCGTTTTACCATATAAACTTGTTAGATAGTTAAATAAGCTAATCGATTAAATGGTGCTCAATATAAAATTATAATTCAAGATTAGAATGAAAGGAAGATAAATGAGTTAAATTATATGAATAGATAAAAATAGCTATAGCAGAAAAAGCTGTTCCTAATTAAACTTATTCATGGATTTAACTTATTTAATCCGCCTAAGGCGGAGCTCTTAAAAACAAATAGGTTTCCCACCGTAATGCCGTGAGAACCGCGTTTTGAACCGGTTAATCAAAGTGGGCACCTCCGCCTACGCTTCGTGTTTCTCTGCATTACCAGAGCCTGCATCCTGCGTAACGCACTCAGTTCCCAATTAAGCGGTGTTGGATCAAAAATAGCAACTCTACACGAACATGGCAGGAAACCTATACTGTCAATAATAGTGTAACACCCGCTTTCAGCCCTGTCAACTATTTTCAGAATGAGACCTTGATATTAAAAGAAGGTAAGCCATAAAAAAAGCAGATTATCTTTTGGATAATCTGCTTTTAGATATACCAGTAAGTGCAATAACTCGATTATGTTTGTTCCGGACTACTCTTTTTCCTTCTGCGGCCTACATCATCGAGGATCGTGTATACCACAGGTACTACGAGTAATGTTAGCATGGTTGAGGTAATCAATCCGCCGATAACACAAACCGCCATCGGAGACCGAATTTCACCACCGGAACCTAATCCAATCGCTATCGGCAGCATCCCGATAATCATTGCGGCAGTAGTCATTAGAATCGGCCGGAGTCGAATCGGTCCGGCTTGCAGTAACGCATCGTTTCGTGCGATACCCCGTTTTCGTAAAGTATTAGTGTAGTCGACTAATAGAATAGCGTTTTTAGTCACTAAACCCATCAACATGATGATACCGATAAGACTGAAAATATTAATCGTCTTTCCGGTTAGCAGTAACGCACCTAATGCGCCTACCAGCGATAACGGCAACGATAACATGATGGTAAACGGATGAATGAAACTTTCGAACTGTGATGCCAAAATCATATAGACAATGATTATCGCTAGAACAAGAGCGAATCCGATATTGGTAAATGATTCTGCCATGATTTCCGCCATTCCGGTAAAATCGGTGGTATATTCCGGCGGTATGCCTACTTTATCCGCAATTGCTTGTACTTCCTGTACTGCTGATCCGAGCGTTTTACCGGGAACAAGATTACTTAATACGGTTATTTGCCGCTGCCGACTCTGTCGTTGGATTTCTACTGGTCCGGATCCTTCTTCGATTTTTACTACATTCGACAATTGAATGGATTTATCATCTTTATTTTTAACGACCAGCCGATTCAAATCGCTGGCTTTTTCCCGATCGAT
>JBHGBB010000254.1:0-4502 GCA_041946755.1 bacterium
AGAGGGGAGTCCTCTATGGGATCGCGCCGTATAATTCGGAAGTTAAATCCGATACGGCTTCGGTTACACTCGCTACTACTCCGTTAGTTTCGAATTCCATCGCTGCTCCGGTACAATCTACTGATGGTACCGGTAAAACCATAACGCATGCAGGTGAAACAGTAACCGCTACCGAACGTCCACCGAACGTAGCGCAAGATAAGGTTCAGATTATTTATCACACTATCTCTCCGCGCGAATCCTTATGGACTATCGCAAAAAAATATCAAGTTACTACCTCAACGATACTTGCTGCTAATCCGAAACTAGATACCCACGCACTTAAACCGGGAATTACTATTCGCATACCGAATAAAACCGGACTATTCTATAAAGTCGGTAAAAAACAATCGATCGCTACTATTGCGAAAGCGTATCGGATTAAAGCGGATGATATTCTCCGGGTAAATGGATTAAGTTCGCCAAATGTGATTAAGTCCGGGGATATGATTTTCTTACCGGGTGATAAACCATTACAAATCGCATTAAATATCAGGTCCGGATTCTCAATGCCGGTGCAGGGAAGATTAACTTCCCGGTTCGGTTATCGAGCGCATCCGATGGGTGGCGGTACTAAATTCCATACCGGAGTCGATATCGCAGCGGCGTATGGCGCGACTGTCGTAGCCTCGGAAAGCGGTAAAGTAGTGGAATCCGGCTGGCATGGATTGTTAGGGAAAATCGTAGTGATTCGCCATTCATCGACACTAGAAACATTATACGGTCATAATTCTTATCTACTAGTTCGACCGGGAGAATATGTCAAAAAAGGTGAACCGATTGCACGAGTTGGTACTACCGGACTGTCTACCGGCCCGCATGTCCATTTTGAAGTACATAAAAATGGTAGTCCGGTGAATCCCTTACCATACCTCAGATAATCCTCGGATTAATTCCAATAATAAGTTTTCAACGAAGATAGACAGTATACCTTTGTCCCCAAAACCATGCGGTTATTTTTGTACGGGATACCGGCATAAGTCTTTGAGGAAACAGGAAGTACATTGCGGTCTTTTTGTGCATTGGTTTTTGCCGAATGCGACCAGCAGTGCATGATATTCATTGAACAACTTCGGGTCGGTAGGAAGATGGACCATAAATAGTTGTTGTAACGCTTGATATTTTATCTCCGGATGAATTATTCCTAACCGCCCGAAAATCCGTTTGGTATAAGCGTCAATAACAAATATCGGTTTGTTTCCGGCATAAAGCAGAATCGAATCGGCGGTTTCTTCTCCGATACCATATACTGCTAACAATTCCTGACGTAACTCTGGTAAGGGAATTGCAAACATTTTATCCAACCGGCCTTGATATCGGTCATGCAGATACCGGACGAACGATTTAACTTTTTTCGCTTTCGCATTAAAATAACCGGAAGAGCGAATTAATTCCGCAAGTTTTTTTTCTTCGATTTGCATTAACGCCCGGCAGGATAAAAGACGTTCCCGTTTTAAATTAGCGATTGCTTTTTCAACATTCTTCCAAGAAGTAGATTGGGTTAAAATTGCGCCGATGATAATCTCGAATGGTGTTTCTCCCGGCCACCAATGTTGATCGCCATAATGCCGATGCACTCGCTGAAAAATATCCATCAAGAGCTTTGGCGTATACCGAGGCGGATTGATTTTAATAGAACATCCCATTTTCTTGTTTACGGACATAATTGCAAAATCTTAGCATAGAGATAATTTGGTCGGCAATATCGGCTCCGGTGAATTATTATTTGACACCTCTGTTCATTGAATAATACAATAATTAGAATAATTGATAATAACCTCTAATAGCGGAGTTATTTCGAACTATTCTCGCGAAAAACGTTTATGGTAGAAAAAGAAGATATAATTCTAAAATCACAATCTAGCTTAACGATGTTACGGAAACTTATTGAGCAGATATATAGTTATACCGATTATGATAAACTGCAGGAGCAAATACCGGTACTGGTCTGTCAATATGGCGAAGTTCATCGAGCGCTCTATTTTACCGTTCAAGACCGGAAATTGCGGTTGGTTGCTGCCCATTGTTCTCGCAACCATCAGTGGAAAAAAGAAACAGAACTCCATCAATCCCATCTGGTGAGTATCGATGGCCATTCACCGGAAGCGCAAGTGGTGAGAACCGGAAAACCGATGGTGGTAAATACTCCTCGAAAAGAATTGACTACTGCGATGGAGCAATGGTTATTCCAGGATATCACCGCTTATATTTCGGTGCCGGTAATTGCGCAAGGGAAAGTAGTCGGATTATTAATGGGACTCTATGTTGATGCGGATAAACATTTCGATGAAAAAGAACGGGAATTATTCGCTATGCTCGGTATGATACTGGGAAGTTCGATTTATTCCACAACATTATATAACCGCACCAGTCAAAAAGAAAACGAACTGGCGGCATTAAATAAGTTAAGTCAGTTGTTATCCAGCGGGCAGGAGCTGCCGTTGATACTAACCGCTATTGCCCGGGAAACGGCAAAAGTGTTACAGTCGAAAATCTGTATTATTCGGTATATGGCAGGAGAAGAGATGGCATTAGGTGCAGTAGTCGGGATGGAAGCAGAAGAATTATCCGCCCGATTTTCGCCAAGAGTTGGATTATCCGGCTGGATGGTTAAAGAGAAGAAGATTCTGATAGTAAAAGATTTAACTACCGATGTCCGGGTAGATAACCGCATCCTGATTTTTTCGCGGAAACAAGGATTGCGGTCGTTTATCGGTGCTCCGCTCTATTTCCGGGATAAACTGGTCGGTCTCATTGCTGTGTATACCACCACTCCCCGGTATTTTACCAATGAAGAGAAAGAGTTATTCAGTCATTTTGCTACCGAAGCAGCGATAGCAATAGAACTATCGAAATCATAATTTTAGAAAGGGATATTATTTAAGTTTATGGCAAAAATCATTCCGTTTCAAGGGTATAAATATAATCCAGAGGTGGTTAAAGATATACCGAAAGCAATTGCACCATTATTTGATTTGATTTCTAAAGAAGAACAGGAACAGCTCTATCAAATAAATCCTTACAACATGGTACGGCTGAATTTAGGGAAACTGTTTCCGGAAGACACCGATACTAATAACCGGTATACCCGGTCGGCGAAAACCTTACAGGAATGGATTCAGCAGAAAGTGTTAATTCAGAGTCCAGCTCCATCGCTTTATGTGTATACTATGCAGCTTCCCGGTCAGCCTGAACCGCTAATCGGATTTATTGGATTGGTCGAGTTGCAAGAGTTCGGTTCCGGTCAAATCCTGCCGCATGAGAATACCCTTCGTGCACCGGTAGAAGATCGGGTTAAACTGACTACCGCTTGCAAGAGTTATTTCGATCCCATCTTCGGATTATTTCAGGAGAACCATGGTCAGGTACGGGGAATACTTAAGAATTGGATTGAAAAACGGGAACCGGAAGTATGGATGCGGGATGAAACAAAAACGTTACATCAATTTTGGACGATTGATGATCAGGAGATAATCAACCTGATTCGGAATTCGGTGCTTCCGGATACCACCATGATTGCTGACGGTCATCATCGGTATACCGCCGCGCTGCAATATCGGGCGGAACAGATGAAACTGAATCCGCACCATACCGGTATTGAACCGTATAATTATGTAATCATGTTCTTAGCCGATTGGGATGACCCCGGCCTATTGATTATGCCGACCCATCGGTTATTGAAAAACCTGCCGAAAGAGAAATTGGACCAGATTCCAAGTTTATTCTCAGATAAATTCGAGATTAGCGAAACAGCATTCCCTAAGGATAATCGGGAAAAGCAGTTAGAATCTATTGTTCAGCATATGCGCGATATCGAAAAACAGGATAAGATTATTTTTGGCCTCTATGCCGGCAAGGATAAATTCTATTGGCTGACTTATAAAGGTGAGACCGATAAAACCGAATTGAATGTTTCTATTCTCAATCAGAAGGTGTTTAACGATACCTTAGGGATAACTCCGCAAGATGTATTCTCCGGCGATTATCTCCGGTACACTAAAGATAGCCTTGACGCGGTTGAATCGGTTGACGCCGGGAAATCACAATTAGCGTTTATCCTAACTCCGGTGAAAATGGAGCAGGTTAAACAAATCGTTCTTCGCGGTGACCGGATGCCGCAGAAATCGACTTATTTCGTCCCCAAGCCTAAAACCGGATTGGTAATCTATTCTTTTTAGGCGTATTATACTTAATATAATCTAACTATTACAATTTTAATTACTTGACTTGACAATAATTGTGTCTTAGAGTATGATTTTCAATCGGAAAGGAGTAATTAAAATGTACTATTTTGATTATACTTCTAAACTTACCCTTCTTGTTGTATGGCTATTAACTATTATACTAATTAGCTTAAGTTATGCCTGGTCGCCGGAGAATGGAATTGGGATTTGTACGGTGAGTGGGCATCAGACCGAACCGCAGATGGTTTCTGATGGCTTTGGCGGGGCAGTAATTGCCTG
>JBHGBB010000255.1:0-4451 GCA_041946755.1 bacterium
TTCCCGCAGGAGGGCCGCCATATCCTGTTCGCGCGCGGGCGTCTGTTCAATTCTACCCAGATATTTGTTGGCTTGAGAGGAAATGGATGCGCTTTCATCCGTCAGACGTTTGATTTCCAGGGATGTTAACGTCAGTTGGTTTTGTAATTCCTTATAGCGGGGATCTGCTTTGATATCAAATGTATCTTTATGCTTTTCCAGATTCGCCAGCTTTTTCCTCGCGGCGATGACATCGGGATGACTTTCAGTATATTTTGTTCGAAGATCTTCCAGCTCTTTTTTCAGCAGGTCCTTTTTGGTTTCATAGGTTCCACCGGCATTAACGGCCATGGAGGAACTGTTCAAATACGGGTTCTCTTTTCCGCTTCCCGAAGCGACCGGCATACTCGCGGGCATCTCCATATCGGACATTTGTTTCTGGATAAAAAGCTTACGGTCCTGGTTTCTGGGAAAGCGCATCGGGTCGGAGTCAAAGGCACCGAATCTTCTTTTATCGAGCATCGATTTCAGAATCAGGTACAAAAAGATATTCTCCCGATTAAAGACCATCGAACAGCTGCTTCCTTGATTTTTCGTTTTATACAAGAGAATAAGATTGATATCGAAAGTATCGGTCATCGGTTCGTTCATGGCGGCAGCCAATTCCAAACCGCAGTTTTACTCGATAATCCTACTTTAAAACGATTGCAAGCTAGTGCAGCCTTAGCGCCATTACATAATCCGATTTCATTAAGCGTTATAGATGAATCGAAACAGGTATATCCGTCGATCCTGCAATATGCTACGTTTGACACCGCATTTCATAGCACCATTCCGGAGTATGCCTCGATTTATCCTTTGCCGCGAAAAATAATTCAGCAATTCGGATTTAGAAAATTCGGGTTTCATGGCCTTTCTTATTCGTATGTCACTCAGAAAGTACCGGAATTTCTGAATATTCCAGTAACTAACTTAAAAATCGTTGCCTGTCATCTGGGAACCGGTGGGTCGAGTGTCGCGGCGATTAAAGCCGGACATTCGATCGATACCTCGATGGGATATTCACCGTTACCTGGATTGATGATGAGTACCCGGAGTGGCGATATCGATCCGATGCTGATGATTTATCTGATGGCAGTGTATGGGTATCGGTCGGAAGCGCTGGAAGAGTTATTGAATAAACAGAGCGGGATTCTAGGAGTATCCGGATTTTCCAGCGATTTACGCGATGTTATCCATCGGATTGATACCGAGCAGGAATCGCAGGCGGAGTTGGCGTTAACGATGTATATCTATCGATTAAGAAAATATATCGGCAGCTATATTATTGCCCTGGGTGGCATCGATGCGCTGGTATTTACCGATGATATCGGAGTAAAAAACTGGCTGGTTCGAGAGCAGGTTTGCGCATCGATGGGTTGGGCTGGAATTAAGTTAGATAAACCAATCAATCAACAAGCGCCAAGTGATACCATAACTAAACTTAATTCACCGGATTCAAGCGGATATATTCTCTCGATACCGACCAATGAAGAGTATGTAATTGCCCGAGATGGTATATCTTTATTGAACGAAAAGAGAACTTGATGCTCGTACTATTCGATCCCCATCCTCCGGAATTGCGCTGGTGTAAAATAGAACGGAATCACATCAGCGAATCAGCGGTTTTATTCGATTCGCAGTGGGAACAGGATATCGCCACGCAAATCGCTAAGGTCACTGGAATCGAAGCGTTAGGTTATTTTTTGTTTCATGGCGGGAAAGAAATCATCCAACCGGTAACCCGGATTACTGCCGCATCATTAGCGCCATTCGAGAAGATTATCCGTCTGATGCCGGAATATAATGAGATAACTTTTCAGACTCTACGCCGGTTGATGCTGGGATTTCCGCATCTACCGCATCTGTTGTTTTGCGATACGGCATTCTATAGCGACCTACCGCCGGAAGCGAGTACCTATGCGGTACCATATACCCTTCGGGAACAAGAGCAGATTCAGCGGTTCGGCGGATTCGGGATTGCCCATCAATGGGCATATCAGCAGATTAATTCTGGTACCGGTTCACCGCTATCCAAGGTAATAAGTATCTATCTCGGGAATCAGGCGAATATGACCGCGATCGATTCCGGGAAACCGATTGATACCAGTATCGGGTTTACTCCGGTTGAAGGGATGGTTGCATATACCCGGTGCGGTGATATCGATCCAACCATCGTATTCTATTTGCATGCTGCCGGGATGTCGTTTAATGAAATCAACCGGCTTTTATCCCGGGAAAGTGGGTTAACTGCCGTACTCGATACCCCGATGTCATTTATGGAAATTATCCGGAGCCCGAAATCTTTTGCGTATCAGGTATTTCGATATAATCTACTCAAATACCTTGGCGCATATATTTCGATTCTTAATGGAGCCGATGGAATAGTATTTCTGAGTGAAGATAGGGAAGGTTCGATCGATTTTATAATCGATATCTGCCGAGCGTTAAAGTTTCTTGGTATCGAATGCCGGTCGACTCCGGACCAGCAGGAGCATTACTGGATAGTGACCAAACCGGAGATCCCGATTAAGGTTTTTTGTTTACCATATAACAAATGGAATATACTCGCTAACCAGGCGAGAAAATATCTCAATCAAGGAGGATAAAAAATATGGTACATGAGAAGAAGTTTTTGGTTGATGTCGGAATGCGGGATTTACCGTTTCCGATGAAAGTAATTTCGAAAGTTTCTCCGGAAGGGCAGAGTACCGTAGGGAATATTTCGATTACCGCTAGGATTATGCAGGAGTTTGAAGCATTGTGGATCGATAAATTCATTCGGATTTTACATCAACATCGAAGTTGTATCGGAACCAGTACGTTACAAGCCAATATTCTAGATTATATCAAGGAACTAAAAGCGACTACGGTAACGATTAATTTCGATTATCCGTTTTTTATCGAGAAATTAACCCCGGTGGACAAAGAGAAATGTTTGGTTCGATATAACTGCGTTTACTCGGCGAAAGTATCTTCCCTGAATGAGACACCCAAAATCCTGTTCCGGATCAATGTTCCGGCATTAACCACTTATCCGGTTTCCGATCCCAGCAAACCGCGCGGATTATTTGCGCAGTTGAGTGTGGTGGGCATCGAAATCGAAGCGAATAAAGATGTTTATCCGGAAGATTTGGTCGCGATTGTCGATAGCCATGCTTTATCGCCGGTATATTCTTTCTTGACCGAGAAAGACCAGGCGTATATTATCGAACAACTGCATACCAAAGATATTACCAGTGTAGTTTTAACCGATGCGATTAAAAATGAACTGGCACATCGGAAAAATATCGATTGGTATTCGATTCAATGCTCGAATTATGGGATGCTTCATTCCTATATCACGCTGGTGGGGACGGAAAAAAGTATGTGGGTACCATTCAGCGGGTACGAATCCTAATCAGGGATTTCATTAACTATAGTCTATCAATACCAAGCGGCAGAATACCAATCGTATTCTGTCGCTTTTATGTGTTATAGCGACGAGAATATCAATACAATTCAAAATCCAGAAGTAAAACCAAGTGTTAGATTTGTTAGGTTTAATGGTTAAAAGATGGATTTAACATTTATCTGCCTAAGGCGGATTGGATTTTGGATTTCGGCTAGCATTCCTAATATGAATATACTACCTGAATCATCAATTAGAAGTTTTAATCATACTATTTATCTATACTATAGAGCCAACCGACGGTCTTTCCCTTGGCGCAAGACGAGAAATCCGTACCATATCCTGGTTTCGGAAATCATGCTGCAGCAGACTCAAACTGACCGGGTATTGGATAAATATACTCTCTTCCTAAAAACCTTTCCCAATTTCCGAACTCTGGCTCAGGCACCGGTATCCAAGGTACTTAAAGTATGGCAGGGGTTGGGATATAACCGGCGCGCGATTTCATTGCATCGAATTGCGCAAATAGTAGTTAAAGAATATCATGGGCGATTGCCGAAGACGGTAGAAAAATTAATGGCATTACCGGGCATCGGGCATTATACCGCTTCAGCGATATGCGCGTTTGCATTTAACCAGCCGACCGCGTTTATTGAAACCAATATCCGCCGGGTATATCTCCATTTCTTCTTTCCGAGGAGAAAAAAGGTTGAGGATCAAGAGATTCTAGCGGTAGTCGAAAAAACGGTGGATAAAAAGAATCCGAGAGAATGGTATTATGCCTTAATGGATTATGGAGTGATGCTAAAATCGCTGGTGCCGAATCCGAATCGGAGAAGCGCCCATTATACCAAACAGAGTAAATTCGAAGGGTCGAACCGGCAGATACGCGGGATGATTCTCAAAGCGATGTTAAACGAACCGAACCTTACCATATCGGCATTAGTCAGAATATTAGGCGTGGATAAAGAAAAAATTAAACAAGGGTATAGTATTACTCTAGCCACTAAACTAGATTAATTTTAGTATATTTATTTTTTAA
>JBHGBB010000256.1:0-4434 GCA_041946755.1 bacterium
GAGCAATTCCTCCCAACTGGCCGCTGTGTCAGCCGCAGGGTTCGAGATATCCTCGAAGTGCACTACAGAAATCGATAACTAATTGCGGTTTAGCGGGATTGGGTTCTGGCGCTGACCCCAGCCAAGTATTGCATACCATCACTAGCATTACCGGCAGAGTATATCGAATAAATTTATGCTGCAATATCGGATGTAATTTCAAGACAGATATCCTCAAAAAATACGGTTTGTTTTCACATTATACTGTGTTCTGCTTTCTAGCGTCAATGCGGCGTTAAATCTGATTAGATCGGTACTTTAATGTTTTTAGGCAGGATTGATACATACTTCTGCATCAACAGGAGCAATAAGAACGGGGGCGAAGATTTCAGCCCCCGTGAATAATACTACTGATATTATAATTCCGAGTTTATTAGAACCGATACTTTAACCCGAGATTAACGCCAAACTGTTTGGTCTTACTATCCGGTTCATACCCGTATCCAATAACTTCGCCGCCATAAGTAATATCAAACACATTACTTTTCCCTATTGCTGAATATTCATACCAGGGAGTAGCGACCATGGTCCAATTCGGATTATTCGGTACTTTAAACTCGACCGGCGCTTCGATCCGATATCCCCATTTTTCGCCGAGGTCGGCTTTCGGGTCATTATAAGCGTCATGCATATCGGTGAGATATACTTTAATCGTTCCTCCAAACGCATACCGGGCGGAAACATCGATCGAACCGGAAATATTTTCATTGATTCGATAACTGCCGCGTAATCCGATCGGCCAATATTTCCAGCGATAATCTTCAGTATACTGCCGGGCAACGAACCGATTCCAATCTCGATATCCGATCCCGGTATAAACGATTACTTTCAATGGTTTAATGTTATACCCGATATTCGCTTCTCCGATAAATACCTGGGCATCTGAAGTCGCTTTTAGCGGAACTCCTTCCTGGGTACTACCATCATAATCGAGTTCACCATCGAAAAATTCTCCTAATAATCTGCCGTAGAGTGGATTGGTTATTCCCTGATAGGTATATACCAACCGGCCACCGGGTAGCCATCCTTTTTCATTGCTTTTAAATGGCGGAGTTGCACTCTCTTTATAATCGTTATGGAGAAAATCGACACTCGCTTCAAACGCATTCGGAGTCTCGATTTCAGCATATGCGATTCCGGTAACCATACAAAAAATAATGCCGGTTATTGCTATGATACTTTTCATTCCATAGTTCTTATACATTTAAGATATCCCTCCTTTCATAAATAAAATAGAGTTTATCTCAAGACATTAAGGCACAATTTAACTCCTGAATTATGAATATTTATCCCAAGATTGTAATACTCTTTTAAGGTCATGGTCAAGTGAAAAAGTTATTATTTATTTAGAATGATTATTGATAATGAACCGGAACTGCAATCGAGGCGAGTATCGTTGAAAACTTTTAATATCAAGATGGGTAACCCTAGGCATGATCAGCCGGTTTTATTGGAAGCTTTAAAGTAAATCAGGATATGCTATGCCTTAACTCCAGAATTTCTCTTGGGAACATCCCCCGTGCCTCATAGTATCCGATAGCTATATCTCCTAATCATCAACCTAATCATCAACCTAGGTTAAGCCTTAAACTTATAATACGCGTTCCGCCCTTTTCCAACAAGTTCAATCAGGTCTGCCTGGATGAGTTTCGTCATTTCTTTTAGTATGGCTTGACGCGTAACGTCAAATATCGCTCTTAAATCTTGATTACTCACTTTTCCCTTTTCTTTAATTTTCTCTAAAATCTTTATCTGTTTCTGGGTTAACTCAATTCTTTCTTCCGTTCCGAGCTTAGGTGATAACCCGATTTTGGTAATCAGCTCTTTAACCTTATTAATCGAATATAAAACCCCATCGGTAAAATATTCTAGCCATAGGGTAATATCGCTATTATTGTTTTGTGCAGTTTTTAATGCGGCGTAATATGCCGGTCTATTTTCGTCATAGTAATCATCCAAGGCAAAAAATCGGCGGTGGTCAAACCCGCTTTTATATAAGATTAATGCCGCCATGAGGCGGGCGGTTCTGCCATTACCATCAATAAACGGGTGAATCCGGGCAATTTCGTAATGCATTATACCTGCCAGGATTATTGGAGTAATCGCTGTTGTTTGATCTGAATTAAGCCAATCCAAAAACTCGGAAACTAGCCGTGGTACATCTTTTGTTTTCGGAGGCATATATTCGACTATCTCTTTAAATCCAGTTCCATCAAAGACACGTCTCCCTACAAAAACTTGACGGGTTCTCAATACCCCGCAATCTTCATTATTTTGTAAAGTATTAAATGTAATTGTCTTATGAATTCTCAGAAAAAGTTTAATCTCGATGTTTTTCTCTCTTGCATATTCAGGAATAGCATCCAAAGCTTTGAGATAATTTTGTACTTCCTGTTTATCTTTTTCGGTAGCGACTACTTCTTGATTTTCGGATAAAGCAGCTACTTGCTCCAGGGTTAATCTATTCCCTTCAATACTGGTAGATGAATGAGCATTATGAATCCGGGCTTCTTTTTTGAGCTTTAATTCCCATTTGGGGATAAGTCGGGAATGTTCAATAACCTCTCTACCAGCCATGATTTGAGAGATATTATTTAGGATTTTGTTGGTAATAGTATATTTCGGTTCATAGGGCATAGAGATATTATACCAAACGACAACCTAATTGACAACCTAATCGACAACCGGGTTAATGGATGCTTCGATGAAACGTTGGGTAAATGGCCAGCAATAGCGATGATTATTGAAATAGAAATGTTAAGATAAATCGTGAGTTCAAATCGTACTGGGGACACCAATCAATTCAACGGTTTACCGCATCCTTTAATATTCCCCTACCCTACGCTGATTAACTCGCCTATTTTGCTATTCTCTTCTTTATAAGAAGCACAATGCTGCCTATAGTTCCGGTCAGGAATAATATCGGGAAAACAATAATAGTCAAGATTAAAAAGATCGGTTCGTCTGGCATGTTGTGTCTCTGCCAGAAACCTTGGCCATACCAACCTATGAATAAGGTATATACGAATTTATGCAACTTCGCACAGATCGGCATGCTTGCTGCAGATATGCCCATCAATACAAAAAACACCTTTTGTATTCTAGTCTCTTTGAGTAAGACCGTTAATACCACCAACGCTACACCTAACACGATGAAAGCAATAGCGAGATAAGCAATCACAGAGTAAGGTAACCGATTGAGTACCCAATACCTACCGTTATTAGCGAACCAGATGACGAGTATAGCAAAAACCACTATCAGCAGATAGAAAACAGCGTTTCGGATTTGCAGGAATCTATCTTTCATGGTTTTTTTCCTATGCAATTCTATCTCTCTTTTGGAATATGGGCAAGGAAAAGTATGGTTATTTCAGCTATATAGTCAAATATATATTCTGGAATGAGGAAATAGCAGGAAATAGTGAAATAAATAGAAATAATAGAAACTTCGGAAAAGGTGGTATATCAAGGGTTAAAAGAAATCAGTTATCTTCAATGGTCTATGAAAATTGGTTTTTAGGATATGCAAAGCGATAATGTGAGTTCAAATCTCACTAGGGAATATCCCCCGTGCCCCATAGTATCCGATAGCGATATCTAATCATCAACCTAATCATCAACCTAATCATCAACCGGGTTAATGGATGCCTCGCTGATACCTGAGTAACACCTTTGATTGAAGAGTCTGTCGTAGGTTTCAATCCTTGTTTTAATGGATGCCCCACTGATACCCGTTATGAAGATATCTACCATTATGCCGATATCGGCGTTTCAATCCTTGTTTTAATGGATGCCCCGCTGATACTATGATCCCAGCCAAGGCAGCGCTTATGCTTTATACCGTTTCAATCCTTGTTTTAATGGATGCCCCGCTGATACGCTCATATACATTACTTTGTATTGCCGGCGTAATTTGTTTCAATCCTTGTTTTAATGGATGCCCCGCTGATACGTTACGTTTAGCGATTAATTACGCGGCGTCTACTGCAGTTTCAATCCTTGTTTTAATGGATGCCCCGCTGATACTTGACCACCCCTATCATAGGGTAGGGGTAGATGAAAGTTTCAATCCTTGTTTTAATGGATGCCCCGCTGATACTTTCAGTATCATTGTTATCCATCCGGAATTAACACGTTTCAATCCTTGTTTTAATGGATGCCCCGCTGATACTTTCGATTTAGATTTTGATTTTATTCCCGGTTCCGGGTTTCAATCCTTGTTTTAATGGATGCCCCGCTGATACACCACCACCGACCAACCGCAATTTCTTCTTTATCCTGTTTCAATCCTTGTTTTAATGGATGCCCCGCTGATACCGGTGAGTGTGGGGAGTAGGTAATATACTATAATTAAGTTTCAATCCTTGTTTTAATGGATGCCCCGCTGATACAGAG
>JBHGBB010000257.1:0-4434 GCA_041946755.1 bacterium
AGTCCTAAGTCCGAAGTCTTAAGTCCGAAGAGAAACTAAGTTGACCAAAACCTTTACAATAATTATTTGCGCTTCAGAACCAAGTATCCGTATCGACCGATATTTAGCGCTCCAACCGAATTTAGGCATTCTATCCCGAACTGCGGTTCAACATCTTCTCGATCAAAACCTTATCCTGGTTAATGGGAAACCAACCAAACCGAGTTATCATATCGAGCCGGGAGATATAATCGAAATCGCTATTCCCGACCCGGAACCGTTAGCAGCTGAATCCGAAAATATCCCGCTGGATATTTATTATGAAGACGACCAGGTGATTGTAATCAATAAACCTACTGGGATGGTAGTCCATCCGGCAGCGGGAGTTAAGAAAGGGACCCTGGTTAATGCTTTATTATCCCATTGCCAGGATTTATCCGGGATCGGCGGAGTCCAGCGGCCGGGAATAGTACATCGGTTGGATAAAGGCACTTCCGGCCTAATCATGGTTGCGAAAACTGATTTAGCCCATCAATCTCTTTCAGCGCAATTGAAAGCTCGAAGTATCACCCGGAAATATCTAGCCCTGGTTTATGGGATAGTCGAACCGAAAGATGGATTTATCGAAACCCAAATCGGCCGGCATCCGAAAGACCGGAAAAAGATGGCAGTGGTTACTGAAAAAGGCAGAATTGCCGGGACCTATTATAAAGTATTGCAATATTTTAATGGATATACTCTTTTAGAATGCAAACTCACTACCGGGAGAACCCATCAGATTCGGGTACATTTAGCCCATCTCGGATATCCGGTGGTTGGTGATACCACCTATGCCAATCGAAAAACCCGAAAATTACCAGGCGCTATCGAATCGGCAGTGAAACAACTCAACGGGCAGGCGCTCCATGCGCAGACGCTCGGATTTATCCATCCAATAACCAAGAAATATCTCGAGTTTACCGCACCGCTACCACCGAATTATCAGAAGTTACTTGATATTATCAAAGGACAATAAGGCCTACTTATATAAAGCAGATTGCCCTGAAGGCAATCCGCTTAACCCATTTAATTTCAATGGTAAATCAGTTTATATATTGTTTATATATTAGAGAATCTGATTTAACTGAAAATCAAGTTTGCTATTAGCAAACTTGATTAAAGTAGGGGCGAGGCATGCCTCGCCCGTTATCGATATTCGGGCGACTCAATGAGTCGCCCCTACCACAACCTCATATATATTTTAGACACTCTAGATAATTCTAAATCTATCAATATCACATCAAGTTATCTGAAAGTATCGCAGGCTATTAGCCTGCAGTTTTTTTAGACACCTGTCTATACTTAATAAATATCCGGACAGTTTCTTTTACTACCGGAGTTAGACCGAACGAGATCGATCTCGTTCGGTATAACTCCGGTATTAGAATAACTCAAAAAAGGTAAAATGAAGTGAAATCGGGTGTCTATTTCCAAGCATAAAAAAAGGGCTATATACGATAATCGTATTTAGCCCTTCATATTTATCCGGTTGAATCCGCTTAACTCCGTTTAAATCGTTTACTTATCGGTTAAAGCTGCCAAACCCGGAAGTTCGATTCCTTCTAAGAACTCTAAAGACGCGCCGCCACCGGTAGAAACATGGCTGATTTTATCGATATATCCGGCTTTCTCTAACGCTGCAATCGAATCCCCACCGCCAACGATGGTTACCGCACCGGAATCGCCAACTAATTTCGCAATTGCTGTGGTTCCATTCGAGAACTTATCGATTTCAAATACCCCTAACGGTCCATTCCAAACAATGGTTTTCGCTTTCCGGATTTCGACCGCAAACTTATCGACGGTATTAGGCCCGATATCTACTCCCATCCATCCTTCAGGAATCCCACCGCGAACTACGGTCTGGACATTAGCGGTATCCGAAATTGCATCGGCGACAATATGATCGATCGGCAATAATAGCGGCACCCCTTTTTCCAATGCTTTCGCAAGAATCTCTTTAGCCAACTGAACCTGTTCTTCTTCAACCAATGATTTCCCGATTTCTTGCCCCCGGGCTTTTAAGAAGGTATATGCCATCCCGCCGCCGATAATCAGGCAATCGACTTTATTTAATAGATTCTTAATCACGCCGATTTTACTGGATACTTTCGCGCCACCTAAGATAGCTAAAAACGGCCGGGTTGGATTCTCTAACGCTTTCCCTAAGAAATCGATCTCTTTTTTCATTAAGAATCCGGCGACTGCGGGTTGGACGAATTTCGCTACTCCTTCGGTAGAAGCATGCGCCCGATGCGCGGAACCGAACGCATCGTTTACATAAACATCCCCGAGTTTAGCTAATTTCTTGGCGAATTCCGGATCGTTCTTTTCCTCTTCGGCATAGAACCGGACATTCTCTAATAAGGTTACATCTCCATCTTTCATCGCATTAACTTTCGATTCTACTTCCGGCCCAACACAATCATCCAGTTTCAATACCGGTTTGCCTAACAGCTCCCCTAACCGTTTCCCGATGGGAGTCAACCGATACTTATCGTTCACTTTCCCTTTCGGCCGACCAAGATGCGACATCAGAATCGCTTTCCCACCATGTTCGATAATATATTTTATCGTTGGTAACGAAGCTCGAATCCGGGTATCATCGGTAATATTCCCCTGATCATCTTGCGGAACATTGAAATCGACCCGAACTAAAACCCGTTTCCCTTTAACCTCAATATCCGATACGCAGAGTTTATTCATAAATTCTACCTCCAAGAATATAGTGTCTCAATATAGTTTAGTCTTATATTTTAAAGAAAAACTCTAGGGTTCGTCAAATAAAAACAGAAAAGGCATACCACGAAAACACGAAATTTTTAAACCACGAAAATAACCTAATCCAACCAAAAGCAAAGTCGCCTAAGGCGGCTTTGCTTTCCCGCTGAATTTAAATGAGTTAATCAGATTCCCTATTAGGGAATCTGATTTTCCAAGAGCAAGATTGATACCGGAAAAGCAAGTTATCCATTGGAGAACTTGATTTTCGGTGTATCTTTTATCGATTTATTCTAGAGCCAAGGTTGCAGAAAACGGAGAAAAAGAGTAAAATTGCAAGGTAATCTTACAAACATATTAATTAAGAAAAAAATCTACCTATGCAAAAAGAGAGTATAAAGAGAAAAGTGCAAATTATAAAGCTGATAACTCTCCTCCGTTCTCTATATTTGCCATGCTGCACAGATGCGGGGACTGACTTGTATTCAATTCAATCCTTATCTTTACCTGCCGTTCCCACAGCATATTGACTTGTACCATAACTGATAGAAAAGCGGCGCTTCCGCGCACGCACTCCAAAATAATATCTCCAACAGGTTCTTAAAGTTAAGGGCAGTCTATTTACCACCCATCACAATCGGGCTCTGTCTGACGGTGTTCACCAGGTTGCAGCAGGCCATATGAAGAAGATGGACATCGCTCCCCAGCCAGAACAGTTTCATCCCCTTCTCCATCCAGTAGAGTGTCTTTTCAACATCTCCGACTGCAATCCCCGGAAGCACTTCATGCCTGTTGCAAGCAGCTATAACCTCTTCCACAGCAGCTATATACTCCGGATTGTCCAACTGCCCCGGTATGCCCATCCCCATAGACAGGTCATCGTTCCCCACTACGGCTATATCGACACCTTTCACTGAGAGAATATCGTCCAGGTTTTCCAAAGCCTCGGCAGTCTCTATCTGGATGCCCACAACCAGGTTCCGGTTAACAGTCTCGATCTGCTCGACTACGGAATCCCAACCCTTGTACTTGCCTATAGGACAACTGGAGCCAGCCAACCCTCTCCTGCCCTTCGGTGCATAATGCACAGTCTCCATAATCCTCTCGACCTGTGCCCTGGACCTTATCCTTGGCACATAGATACCATCCGGAGCCTGATCGAGCGTTCGGTTCAGCTCGTGATAACAATCCTCCGCAACCCTCACCATGCATGGCAGGTCAAGGCATCGGGCAACACGGATATGGTCTGCAATCGTTTCATCGCTCAGCGATGTGTGTTCACGGTCTATCATTACGACATCGTAGCCTGCGTCTTCGAATATCTCTATTGTGGAGGTCGAGCGGCTGTCGAGGAGGGTTGCTGATAGCATTACATCTCCTGCTTTGATTCTTGATTTGAGTTTACCCTGGCAGATTTTCATTCGTAGCTATTAACCTTTCATAAGTGCTATCTGAGTATCCCCCCAACCGGCTCAGCTTGTCAAATCCTGCCTGACACCGATGGAATATAATCGATCAGCTTATCTAACTACAGAAACGTTGAATGGGAAGATAGGTAACATGTAATAGGGAACAGGGAACAGAGGAGATTGTATGCCGCGGGAACGGCAGTCATGGATAAGTAGATGAATTTGATGCAGGTTGGTTGAAAATCAAATAGGCGTGTTTATATTTGCCATTCCAGCAGCATAAATG
>JBHGBB010000258.1:0-4425 GCA_041946755.1 bacterium
CCCGGATGGCGGAATTTGCCGTTGGTAAAAATCATAGAACAGGAATTCCAGGTACCGGTATTATTGGAATCGACCGCACGCGCTGCGGTGTTGGGAGAACGAGCGTTCGGTGCGGGGAAAGGAATCGATGATTTGATTTTTTACCATATCGGGATGGGGATCGGTGCCGGGATCATCAGTCAAGGAGTATTATATCGGGGAAATAAAGAGTCAGCAGGCGAAATCGGGCATACGGTAATCGATGAATTCGGGCCGGCTTGTCGCTGTGGTAATTTCGGCTGTTTAGAAGCGCTGGCTTCTGCGAAAGCCATTCGAGACCATGCTGTTGCGGCATTAGAAAAAGGAGTCGAATCGATTATCCCTACCTTGGTGGATAATGACTATACCAAAATTACTGCAGAAACAGTATATCTGGCGGCAGCAAAAGGAGATAAGCTCTCCCTGCGGATATTACAGGAAGCGGGTGCGCATCTGGGAATCGGAGCCGCGAATTTGGTGAATATTCTGAATCCAGCATTGTTGGTAGTTGGCGGCGGTTTGGCGAAAGCAGGTGATTATATTCTCGAACCATTAATCCGAACATTGCAGGAACGGAGCTTGGCGGTATCCTTGAAATCAGTGAAAATAGTTACTTCTGAGTTGGGAGATAATGCGGCACCGTTAGGTGCGACAACCCTGGTTCTTAAACGGATTTTTGCGATACCGGAATTGCCGGCGCCACCGGAAATAGAACCGATTTAAGCAACCTTGTTATTAGCGGTTAGTTATCAGATGTGAGTGAAATGACCAGGAATACGCAACCGATATCTATCTTTAGGTGGGAAGGGGCCTGATAATATAGGAAATAGTAGTATCCCAATTCATTTATGATTTAAGATTTGAGATTTAAGATTTATTGATGATTTGATTTTTAAGGAGCGATCATGAAAAACAATAACCAAAGGTCTAAAATGGAAGACCTTTTAGAAACCCAGGTTGAACCAACCCGGTCGATTATGATGATGGAAAAGGTCGGAAAACGGTTGGGCTGGAATAAAGAAGCGATTACCGAACTGATTAATCCGCAGGAAATAATTATTTTGCGGTTACCGGTACGATTTTTAGGGAAAGTAGTGGTATTTTGGGGTTGTATATCGTTACATAACAATGCCCGCGGGCCGTATAAAGGCGGGATCCGGATTTCGCCTGATGTATCGATTTGGGAAACGGTAGAATTATCCCGATTAATGACCTTAAAAACCGCGTTGACGGAAGTAGAGTTCGGCGGTGGGAAGACCGGGATTCGAGTGGATTTTCCTGAAATCCATCGGCGGTTTAATAAAAAAGAACGGGATGTTAATTTCGAAAAAGTATTAGCCCTGGATGTTTGTGAAGAGTTTGCGCAGCGAGCGAAACAATATCTAGTAAATCGGACTTATATCCCGGCACCGGATATGGGTACCGGACCGGAAGAGATGGCGTTTATCTATAATCAGACCTTAGACCCGGCATCAGTTACCGGGAAACCGGAAGGAATACATGGTTGGTTACCCGGTCGAAAAGAGAGTACCGGGTATGGCTGTAGTTATATTACCCTTCGTTTCATTCAAGATATCATGAATCTTAAACTAGAGCAGACCCGGGTAGCTATTCAAGGGTTTGGTAATGTCGGTTCCTATCTAGCGAAATATCTGAGCGAGAATAAAGTTAAAGTGGTTGCGGTGAGTGATATCTATGGCGGGATATATGACGAGCGAGGGCTGGATATCGAGCAATTGATGAAGTATAATGTCGAGCATGGAACGATTAAGGGTTTTGTACCGAAAGATATTAGCAACCAGGAATTATTGGCGCTGGATGTAGATGTATTGATTCCGGCAGCGAGCAGTAATGTACTGAATCATGCCAATAGTCATGAGGTTAAAGCGAAACTGATTGTCGAAGCGGCGAATGCTCCGATTACTTATGAAGCGATGGAAATTCTTGACCAGAAAAAAGTGATGATTATTCCGGATATTTTAGCCAACTCCGGCGGTGTTATCGCTTCGATGGAAGAATATTCCCGGTCGTTAAGTGCGATTAAAATCAAAAAAGTAGATGTGTTCAAGATTATCGCCGAGAAACTAGCCGGTGCGTTAGAAGGTATCTACGAAAAGAATAAAACCGAGAAAATCAGTTATCCGGAAGCGGCAATCGAGATTTCGATGAAAAAGATTTATGACGCGATGGTGAACCGGCGGCAGATATCGGTTCTCGGCTAGTAGGACAATATAACGGCGAAGTTATATAATTTTAAAGGTTAGATTTCCCGGTTTAAATTGCCCGGTAATAACGATACCTATCGTTACTACCGGGTTTTTGTTATGGTCTATTTAATCCTGAGTATCATCTCATCGGTATTGTTTTCTACTTCTTATAAGATCGCAGCGAAACGGGATTGTAATCTATTTGGAGTAAACCTGATATTTTATCTTATCGCTACCGGGCTCTGTTTGAGTTTGATGGTTATATTCCGCGGCTGGCATTTGGATTGGCGAACTTTGATCCTCGGTCTGATTAATGGGATATGTTCGATGGCGGTAACCTTAACCTTTTTTTATGTTATGCGGTCGGCGAATTTATCCACCATGTGGACGATAATCAGTCTATCGGTGGTAATTCCGACCTTTGCCTCGATTGTCCTCTGGAAGGAATATCCGAATCTTTATCAATGGCTGGGAATCGGATTAATGCTGATCGCATTACCGTTGCTAAACCAGAAAGAGTAGGGAAGGATATGCTTCGTATCCGCAGTTCAAATCCGAATGATAGTCGAATGATGCGCCGGTTGTTGGCGATATCGTTTTTCGGCAGTGGGTTTGTGGCTTTGAATAACAAAGTATTGGTAGAACTCGGGTTGCAAGACCAGCGGGCGCAGTTCCTGTTTATCGTATATTTAACCGGGCTGATTATCGGATTACTTATCGCCCGGCCGAAAGATATAAAACTTGCGGCTAAAGATTGGCAGGTAGGTATCTTTATGGGGATTACCGGAATCGGGGCGGCTTATTTTCTGATACAAGCACTCTTGGAGTTGCAGGGGATAATTGTGTTTCCGGTGCGCAGTTCAGCGAACCTATTACTTACCGCACTGGTTTCAGCGGTTATCTGGAAAGAGCGGCCGGGGAAAAAAGGGTTACTCGGGATCATTCTCGGGGCGATTTCGATTATCCTGATTAATATTAAGTAGTCTTACGCGCAATCCTTGTTTTTTTGATTTGCTGTTCGATCATTTCTTTATGCATGTTACTTTCCACAACCAGTTGATGGGCTAATTGCAGGTACCGTTCATTTTGAGTTTGCAACATGGTATCATAGTTGCATTCAAGAATCGATTTCTCGATATCGAAAGCGATATTCAATATTTCTTCTTGGTTGATTTGACTGCTATTGATTTTTTGGATAACGATTTTCGCCATTTGTCCCGCTGAGATAAGCGAGATTGGATTAAATGGTTTCTCTTGAGAAAACTGCTCTGGGAATTGGTTGATGAGTTCTCGCATCTGGTTTACATAGGTTACATGATGTTGTTCATCTTGAGCGATATTAAGCCAAAACTGGGCGTCTTGAATCCAATATTTACTGCAAACCGAATACAATTCGAAAAACAATAATTCCGAATTAGCAAGTTTACTAAAAATATCTAATATTTCCGTTTTAATCCGTTCGTTCATAAGCAGACCTAAAACAAGAAATATATGCCTACTGCAATAATAACAAGACCTGCGGTTTTTCGCAAGATAAGATTCGCTTTTGTCAATCCTTTCGAATCCAGCATCGATTTTGCTATTCCCATCGAAGTACCGGCAATGAGAATCAACAAACAATGACCGAACGCATAAGTCCATAATAGCAGCGTTCCATAGACGACATTTCCTTTAGCCGCGATATAAGTTAAAAGTACAATCAGAATCGGAGCGGCACATGGTGCAGAAACAATCCCGAATAATAATCCTAATAAGAAAGCGCCGATATACCCGGTATGTTTCGGTTTGAAATTTTGCGGTACAGGAATGGTAAATCGCAATACCCCTAGCAGATGCAAGCCCATAATAAAACATACTATCGCAACTATTATCGGCCATAACCTGCCGGTGACTCCGAACAAGGTACCGAGTAACGCGGCAACTATTCCCATTGCGGTAAACATCACCGTTAAACCGAAAACGAAGGCTAGAGATAATAGGAACGCGCGTTTGACTCCTTTCGTTTCCTTATAACCGCCAACGAAACTGATCGTTAACGGA
This sequence comes from bacterium, assembly GCA_041946755.1. Taxonomy (GTDB): domain Bacteria; phylum UBP4; class UBA4092; order JAOAEQ01; family JAOAEQ01; genus JBHGBB01. The sequence goes on from JBHGBB010000258.1 coordinate 4,266, forward strand.
ATCATGGCGATAACGCAAGGGTTTGATGCGGTTAAGGTTCCACCGATAAATACCGCGATAAACGCCAGCCAAGGATTGGTATGGATGATTTGTTCAGTATTAGTTAGTAGTTGATGCCACATACACTTAAAAACGGAAAAACGAAAAAACGTAAAAACCA
>JBHGBB010000259.1:0-4422 GCA_041946755.1 bacterium
ATAAATATGAGCACCCGAGTGATTATAAAAAAAGAGAAATTAACTTTGCAACTAAATATGCCAGTAAACAAAAAGGTAGACTGGAAAAAATATCACAAAAAGAATTAGAAAACGATTTTATGAAAATATTACGAAATATTATTTCTGAAGAAATGCAACTCTCGGGATTAGCTATTTTGATTGACGAATTTCAAGAATTTACTAGAAACCTTGAGCTACTAGATAATCTTAGACAGCTTTCAGAGAAAATACCAAATCTTATTATTATTGGAGCAGGTCTACCAAGTTTCCTAGATAATCCAATATTTGAGAAAATGGCTAGAATATCAAAAATAGTAAACTTGAAAAGTTTAGAAAAGAAGGAAGTATTAGATTTAATTTTTAATCCACTTCAAAATGCAGCAAAAATTACCAGATACGAGACGGAACAACTATTTGATCATAAGAGTTTATTTGAAATAATTAAGAGAGCTAATGGTAATCCACTTCATGTACAAGTATTATGTCAAAATATGTTTGAGCATTTTCGATATTCATCAAAGTTAAATAAAATTGAGCTTAATAGCGAAGTAATGAATAGAGTAATGGAATATTATTCGACCATATCAGAGAAAAGCAGAAAAATTAATAATTCATTAAGAACCTGTTCAAGAGACAAGCTTAATGCATTTAATTATCTTTATCGATATGAAGGTTATACATTGCATGCTTTTATTTTGAGTGAGTTAGCATTTGATCCTATTAATAAAGATAATGCTGAAAAAATCAGAAGAACATTATTCGATAACTTCAGAGAAGTCAAAGATTTACAATTATTTGAATTTTATGGCATAGCATCAAACTTGGAGGAAATTGAAACACTTAGCATAGACAAATTATCCAATATAGAATATAAATTCATCGGTGATACTATAGATAAATTATATGCCACATATTTCTTTGAAAGCTTAACAAATAACATATTAGAGCATATTTCTGATAACAATTTTGAGGATTTATTGGCTTTAAAACTTGGTGGGATCTTAAATTTTAAAATAATCGAAGGTACAATTAAGGATGACAAAGCAATTGATATGACACTTGTAGATATAAGGTCCCAGTTTGAAGGTAAAATGTTGGCTCAAAAAGATATTGTTGAGGATATGGAATATTTGATCAAAACATCGAGTAAGGAAAAAATCAACGACGATGGGAAAAAGAAAATTAATTTAATCTCGGAAAAGTATAATCTTGGGTATCCTTCTGCATATATCCGTATGTATGGATATGAAGGTTATCTGGTTTTGTTTACAGATGCAAAAATAAGAGGGAAAAATAGATTAGTAATAAATTTTTATCCAGTAGAAGGTGATAAATATCTCATTTGTGAAAAGATTAGACAGATCGTAAATTATACAGATTATATCAAAAATCCCTTAGAAGAATATATGATTCAGATTAACTGGGCTTATATGTATTGGTTACCGAAACGACCATTAATTCAAATATTTGCATTTGATATAAGCAAATTCACACAAGAATTATACGAAGCCGCGCGTAAACGCAATTTCGAAAAAGCAGTAGAGATGGCAAAAGTTATAAATTTTCTGGATGTTAGTGTTAGAGAAGAATCTATTATTGTAAATGTACATGCTATTAATAATTATGCGTATTGTTTATTAAATAATAATGATTTAGAAAAAGCAAAAGAGGCATTAGAAATGATTAGTGATAGATATTTATTGGGAAAGATTAATCTTGCATACATTTACTATTTAGAAAAAAATCATGAAAGAGCACTATCTATTTTGAAAAAAATATTTAGAAAGAAAATGGGAGAAAACGAAAAAGTGAATTTTATAAATTTATGCCTGATACATCCTGAACTTATAGTTAATAATAAAATTGTTGAAGATATCTCTTTATATCAAATTACATGTTTTAATCTCGCTTTAATTTATTCCCAAATAAAGGAAAGCAAAGAAACAGCAATTATATTTCTCAAAAAAGCTATGGCAAGAGATAATGCGAAATTAATTGAAAAACGTGTCCAAAACTGGTTAAATTATTATTATGGGGATATCAAATCGGCTTTAGATAATGCCAAACAATTGTTAAATAATTGTAAGCAAATTGAGTATTTATACAAAGATGTGCAGAAAGATATCGAGATTTTTGAAAATGAATGCAATAAGTTAGCAATTGAATACAAAAAAGATTAGTGTATGCCTTATTTTACATTTAATTATTGATTGAGATTTAATGTATTAGGTTTTATCTTAAATATATCACAACAGATTTACCATCTTGCATCGAAACCATTGATTTCAGTTTAACTACTTTCTCTTTTCCCTCTAAATCTCTTATTATAATCTGTTTAATTTTAATTGGCTTACCGAAGGTTTTGATCACTTTCAGTTCAGCAATTCCTTCTCTTTGACTATATTCCAACGTTCCCCAAAACTTGGAGAAAAAGAGAGGTATTTTTAATTCTGACTTCTCCGCCTTTGGCGAGATCTCGCCTTTGGGCGGATGACTTCTGACTTCTGACTTCCATGTTTTTGGACTGAGGTAAAGCGTTTGATTCGGTACATCGAGCGTTGCCCCGGATAATGCATTTAACACATGCCAGGTAGCCGGGCAGGTCATATAGGTCACCAAAATCCCTTGCTGGCCTTCAGGTGCCATATAGTTTAACGATTGGTTCCACGGGCTCTTATTCAGTTCCCAAACCACATCATAGACCCGTTTGATAACCTCTAACCCCTTATCAACGAACCCTTCATAAATCGCTTCACACCCTAAATACGGTTCATGCTGAATAATAAAACAATATCGGGTAACATTCTTCCCTTGTGGGGTGACTTCCATCGGTGGCACCGGATAGAAGTTATCCAGATGCTTCTTAATAATATTCTTCAACCCGGTCTGGATATATTTTTTCGGTAAAGTATTCCCTAATCCGGTAAGTTGGGATAACCAATCTCCGGCAAACTGGGCGATAAACGAATTCGGTACCTTCTGCCCGGTTTTCGGATTATAGAGTTTAATGAAATAGTTTCCGTTCCATAATAGTTCAATAACCTTCTTCTGCACCAATTCAAACCGCTGCTCATAGTGTTGCTGCAGTTTAGTATTCTTCTCAATGCAGGCGATTTCTATCCCCGCTTTTAGCGCTCCAAGATAACAACTGGCAGAATAGATAAACGCGCCGGGGAATGGTTTCTCATAATCATAGGTCGACCCGCCTTCAGGGATCGAATCCCCATCTTTATCCGCCGATTCCAGCCAGGATAGCGCTTGATGGATATGCGGTGCCAGCCGATTGAAGAACTCTTTATCCCCGATCCATCGGTATTCTTTCAATACCTGCATGATAAACGAACAGCTTAAATCCGGCCAGTCGGTAATCCCATACCCGACATTAGGGTCTCCGATAACCTCATGGATATTCCCATCGAAATGGGTTATCCGACCATCCTGCTGCTGGCATTTGGCGAATAGTTCTAATTCGGATTTATCCAGTTCCGGATAGAACATGGTCATAAACGCATGCGATGCCATCCGCTGGTCCATCGTTCCCAGTGCGCCACCCATATCGATCGGACTCTCTTGCACCGCAAACCGTTTATCCTTGGTATATATGGTATTGGTTACCATCGGGAACACCGAGTTGATTAATTTCAATTTCAGCCAGTAGGGGAGGTTGGAATCCAGTACCAGATTCTGCCATTCCATGGTTTTATCTCTTAGCTCCTGCCGATGCGAGTATACATAGTTGGCAAGAGATTTAATATCCGGGAAGTAATTCTGGTATGCATGACCGTTATCTCGGTTATCCTTTTTAGTGATATGATGTGGCATATACCAGCAGAAAATGAAATCGATGGTTTTGGTCTCTTTAGGTTTCAACGTTACTGTAACCGAAATCGCTCCTGCTGGTTTGGTATATTCCGACTTCTGCCCTCTGAATTCTGACATCACTATTTCTTCATCTTTGTCTGAAACCGGCCAGAAAGGAATAGTATCATCAGCGGCATTCCAGTTCGGTGAAAACGAGATTTTCATCCCTTTCTTCTTTTCGGTAGTTAAGAGATATTGGCCAACCACATTCTGCCGATTGGTTTGATATTCCTGTTTGGTGCTAAACAATAGCCCGGTCAGATTCTTGAATTCTATCGGCTCTTGGGAATTAGTAGCAGTATCATCCCATTGTTCCGCATCATCTTTACTCCCCCCGCAACCAAGGCAATTCTCAAATGAGAAAACCAACGAGGTGTTAAGCTTCTTGTTCTTAGTATTGGTAAGTTTGAATGAGAATACCGCTGCCGGTAAACCAGAATTCTGCTGGTCTTGCGGAATCAGGGAAGAATAGGTTTCTAATGCTACTTTAACCGGCATAGTTTTAAACTTATTATTTTTTTAATCGTCCGGCCGTCGATC
>JBHGBB010000026.1:0-26507 GCA_041946755.1 bacterium
ATTATATACGTCAATCGGTAACCGCCCAGCAAGCTGTGGCGGAATAACCAAGTTTAATAATATCAAATGCCAAAATCCAAATGCCAAATAAATGTGAAATGCTTTAATGTCAAAATTTCCACTTGCTATTTGCTATTGTCATTGCGAGAAGAGAATCGACGAAGCAATCTTATTTTTATTCATAAAAATAAAACTTGGATTGCTTCGCTTCACTCGCAATGACAAAACATTATAAGGATTAAACATTTGACATTCTATTAATCTTCTGTTGTTTTAATAGTAAATGAGACATGCTCTTTCATCATATAGTATAAGCCGAGAAGGGTTAATGGCACTACCCAGATAACATGAACCAAAATCGCATAACTCACTGAACTCACCGGATCGCCGGTAAATAACATCGCACTTTTTTTAGCGAAAAATTCGAACGTACCTACCGCCCCGGGAGAAGAGGGTATCATCATTCCGAGATTCGAAACCGCTAAAATTATCGGAGAGGCATAACTCGGCAGATTCATGCCAATCGATACCGCTACTAAAGAATACATCACTGCCTCGATTAACCAGGAGAGGAGTGAATAAAATAGAACTGAGAGAATTACCGGCCCGCTTTTCAAAACTGCTAATCCATCTAAAAACGCAGTCGACCAATGCATGATTTTCTGCCCTATTCTTACCGGTAGCATTCTGGCTAACCAATGGAATATCGATTCGGCTAGCGACCGGAACCAGATGATTAAGAGTAAAACGATCAGCATCCCGAATAAGATTATTGAAGATACCAAGAGTACCGTTCGCTCCCAACTGGTGAATAAGGATTGTAATGCTAAAATACCAATGAGTAGAAACACCAACATCGATAAGCCATCGAATAATCGTTCGACTACGATGGTGGCTAACGACGCGGATTTGCTGATCTGCTCTTTTTTCCCCAATAGATAAGCGCGATAGATATCTCCCATCCGTAACGGAAGAACGTTATTCGCCATATATCCGATAATCAGAATAATAAACAATCGGGTGTTTGGAATTGGCTTAACCGGATTGACTAATAGTTTCCAGCGGTATGCCCGTATCCAAAGCCCGAGGAAATAGATAATAATCGCTAATAGAACATACCCTACCTGAACCGATTTGAATGCGACTATTACCTGTCTTAAATCGACTTTATGAAATGCAAAATAGAGAAATACTGCACTAATAATTAAACCTACCCAAAATCGCCAGTTCCTCATAAGGATTACCACGAAATCACGAAAGAAAGAAATCACGAAAAAATCCATTTCCTTGTCATTGCGAGGAAAAAAGTGACGAAGCAATCTCAGTTTTTTCCATCGGGATTGCTTCGCTCCCGCTCGCAATGACAGCACAACCTTTCGTGCTTTCTAATTTTCGTGTTTTCGTGGTTAGATTTGTAGTCTCATTAAGTCTGTTGCAATCTGTACCTCACCAGAATATTCTTTCTTGCATTGCTCTAGAATCGGATATTGTTCGGTAATAGTATAAAAATGGGTTAAGATTAACCGTTTCGCATTCGCTAACTGCGCTATTTTACCCGCTGAACTTGGCGATAAATGCATATCGATGGCATATTCATCCGGTAGCGAGCATTCGAGAATTAAAACATCGGCATTCTGCGCTAAAGTAACCAGATTATCGCAATATCCGGTATCCCCGGAATACACCAGAATTTTATGGTTGTATTCCAATCGATATCCGACCGCAGGGATATCGCCATGTGCCATTTGTTTGCTCCGGATAACGAAGTTTTGTCCCCGTAATCTACTGCTACCAACCTGATGAACTAAGATTTCATACGATTTCGGTTCAAGAGTAGTAAATGTTTTAATCAAGAGTTTCATGAATTTCCGGAATCCTTTAGGCCCAATAATATGCAATGGTTTTTCTCGTTTAAATTGCGGCGCATAATTAGTAGAAAATAAGAAGGCAATTAGGTCGGTGGTATGGTCGGCATGGGCATGGGAATAAAAGAGATATTCGATCTGCCGGAAATCGATCCCCGCTTGAACCAGATGTTGAAAAGTACCGCTACCACTATCGAATAATAGATGCTGATTATCGTCTAACCGAACCGCGAATCCAGATTGCGCCCGATTCGGATTAGGCTCACATGTCCCGGAACCGAGAATAGTAATTTCCATAATTCGCTCCTTGGATAGAAAATAAGTTTGCGATTAATGCTAAGGTAAAATCATAAGATACGTCAAGCGAAAGTGAACGAATAACGCAATAAAAGGTAAATCCAGCCACAGCGTCTTGTCAAGGTAAATTACTTGCTCCGGTTCTGTATCTGATTGATTTTTATGTAGGTTGCTAAAATTATACTTGACAACACCTAGGCGATTACGATAAAGTTTATTTTAAATTATACTAATTAAATTCAAATAACTTTTAACATTAAATTATGTTCTCTGAATATCAAACCAAACTCGATATTGTTGAAATCGGGAGACGAATATATCAACAAGGATATGCGGCGTCAAATGATGGCAATATTAGCGTTCGCATCTCTGATACTGAAATTTTAACCACTCCGAGCGGATTGGCGAAAGGATTCATGACTCCAGAGCAGATTATCAAATGCGATTTGCTGGGTAATAAACTCGCCGGAGACCCGAATTTGAAGCCTTCTTCGGAAGTAAAAATGCATTGCGCGGTATATGCTGCGCGGCCGGATGTTAAAGCCGTGGTGCATGCGCATCCACCGGTAGCAACTGGATTCGCGGTTGCCGGAATACCGCTAGAGAAATGCGTGCTGCCGGAAATTATCGTTACTATCGGTTCTATACCTTTAGCGCAATATGGTACCCCATCAACCGAAGAAATCCCGAACTCTATTCGCGACCTGATTAAACAATGCGATGCGGTGTTACTGGCAAACCATGGGGCATTGACCGTAGGAAAAGATGCGTTTAACGCTTATTATAAAATGGAGTCATTAGAACATTTTGCGAAAATCAGTCTGGTTGCCCGGCAGTTGGGTGGAGAAAGAGTGCTGTCCTCATCGCAAGTAGATAAATTGATGGAAGTGAGGAAACAGTTTGGTATAACCGGTCCGGTATTAACCTGTAAAGGGACGCAATGTAATGAATGCGGTGTCTGTGATACCGAACAGGCGCAGACTGAATTAGGTAAACGACAGCAGCAGTTATGGCAGCAAACTAAATCAGTTACCCAACCGAAGACTCAAGATGAAGATATTACCGATTTAGTCAGCAAAATAACTGAAGAAGTAGTACGTAGAATAGTCTCGACTAACAAAGATAAATAAGTCATCTAACTATGGTTAAATTGCCGGAAGAATGGTTTAAACAGGCAGAATACGATCTTGATACTGCTAAGGTAATGTTTAATAGCGGAAGATATTTCTACACCATCTTCATGTGCCATTTAAGCATCGAAAAAGCATTGAAAGGGCTTTATGCCAAGGTATTCGGCAAAGACCCGATAAAAACCCATGATTTAAACTATTGATGCAATCAGATTAAACTTCAGTTACCTGATGAGTATCAAAGTTTTGTGGATCAATTAAATGACTTAAGCGTTCCCACAAGATATCCGGATACTCTCGATAATATTTTAAAGCAGTTTAATAAAAGTAGAACCATTAAAGTATTAACTGAAACCGAAACGCTCTTAACATGGCTAAAAAAGAAATTAATAAATTAACTCAGATCATTCAAGATACATTACAACAAAAGCATATCGATATCGATAAAATCGTTATTTTTGGCTCCTATGCTAAAGGGAATATTAATGTCCATAGTGATATCGATATGATTGTGGTCTCAAAAAAGTTTCGAAACAAGAATCTATTCCAAAGAATCAAGCTTATTGGCAATCTACATCGAGAATTAGTTAATAGAATCAATAAACCATTTGATATTATGTATTATTCAGATGATGAATGGCGGAAAGGTAATTCTTTAGTAATCAATGCAGCTAAAGAAGATGGAATGATAATTTATAGTAACTAGTTGGATAATGATACATTTTATTGGAGATAATTATGGCATTACAAGCACTAGGTATGATAGAAACGGTCGGGCTGGTAGGAGCTTTGGAAGCGGCTGATGCTGCGGTGAAAGCCGCAATGGTAACTATTGAAGAAATCAGTTTTCCCGGCGCCGGGTTGGCAACGGTAAAGATTGTTGGTGAAGTCAGTGCGGTAAAATCGGCCGTCGATGCCGGTACGGCAGCAGCGCAGAAAGTTGGGAAAGTAGCGTCGGTACATGTTATCCCGCGACCGGATGACCAGGTTGAATCGTTGATTAATACCATTCCGGTCGTCAGCCAGGAAACCGGATCGCCGGATGTTCTACACTCGAAACCAGAGAAACCCAAAAAATAAGTTCGAATTATCCGAATTATAGCGAATCGCTCGAATGAAATCTATTCGAGAAATTCGCTTCCATTCGTAATATTCGATATTTCATAAAGGAGGGGAGAACATAATGCAAGGTGAAGCGTTAGGACTTATTGAAACGAAAGGCAACGTAGCATCAATCGAAGCGGCAGATGCCATGGTTAAAGCGGCCAACGTTACCCTGATTGGTAAAGAGAAAATCGGGGGTGGCTATGTAACCGTAATGGTACGCGGTGATGTTGGTGCCGTGAAAGCGGCTACTGATGCCGGAGCTGCAGCGGCAAAACGGGTTGGGGAATTGGTCAGTGTCCATGTCATCCCACGCCCGCATCAGGAATTAGATAAAATTCTACCGAGTGGAAAATAATTAACAACTGATTACACAGATTTTTTACTATAGATTACACAGATTAAAACAATCTGTGTAATCTAACTTAATCTGTGTAATCGGCATTAACTATGGAGCGGGAAACGCTGGTATCTATCATCAGCCAGCGCGTTATCGCCGAATTGCAAAAAGCCGGTATACCTGTTGCATCGCAAAAACCGCCGGGATCTAGTCCCGTTGCAAGTTATACTCAATCTACTCAAGGAACCTTGCAGATTCCGATTGGGGTTTCGGTTCGTCATGTACATATTTGCCGGGAAGACCTGGATGTTCTCTACGGTCCCGGGTATCAGCTAACGCAACGAAACGAGTTGACTCAACCGGGGCAGTTTGCGGCAAACGAAGTAGTATCGGTAATCGGTCCGAAATTAAGATCGATAACCGAGGTTCGGATACTCGGCCCGTTACGCGACCAGACCCAAGTCGAATTAGCCAGAACCGATGCTATTCCGTTAGGCATCGATCCGCCGATAGCGGAATCGGTTAAGATTAAAGGCGGTGCAACTGTAGTACTGGTCGGGCCGAAAGGGTCGGTTAAACTGAACGCGGCAATTCGGTCAAGTCGGCATATTCATATGCATCCTGATGACGCGCTTAGGCTAGGAGTTAAAGATCGGGAATATGTTCGGGTTCGCATCCCCGGAGAGACCGGGGTAGTGTTCGATAATTGTTTGATTCGAATCCATCCGAGCTTCAAGCTTGAACTCCATCTTGATACCGACGATGCCAACGCAGCCGGGGTTCATTGCGGCTCCATAGCAGAGATAGTTCGTTGATCCAGATTAAAAATAATACGAAGGAAGAAGGAAGAGGGAGGAGGGAAGAAAAAGCGTAATTGCATTCCTCATCCAAGCGAAGCGATCATCCTTCATCCCTCGGCTTTACCATGGCAGACTTCGATGCGAATCAAATCGCGAAAATTGTTCGAGAAGAGATCGAGAAATACCTGAACCAGCATCCGGTATCCGAATCGAGATTCAGAACCGATACCCGGAACATTCTGGTGATTTTCACCGGGTCGGATATCGGGCTACCAACCGCGTTAGAACAATTAATTAAGCTTCGTCAGAAATCATATCTATTTACTTTTATTTTAAGTCGGGCAGCGCAAAAAATTATTGGTACCGAAAAAATCGCTGCCGTCACTTCCGGTTCACAGGTATTGACTGATATTCCTGCAGAACAGGTTTTAACTTTAGTTCAGAAACAAGATGCGATTCTTATCCCAACCTTAAGTCGGACTACCGCCATCAAACTGGCTTCTTCTATAACCGATACTTTGGTAACCGATTTATTGTATACCGCGTTGGTAAATAAGAAACCGATTATCGCCGCACGAAACGGGGCTGACCCGATGTTAGCTAATTGCCCAAGATGCGGTACTCCGGATATGGCACCGGCAATGATTCAAACGATACATACCGAACTGGATAAATTAACCCGATATGGGATTCGATTAGTATTAGTCGACCAATTAGCCGTGGAAACAGACTCGGTTCTGCAATCTATACCCAAAGAGATACCGGATAAACAGATTATTACTGAACAGGATATCAAATCCGCCGCTACGAACGGAGATAAAAAGCTCCGGGTACGGCAAGGAAGCATTGTTACTCCATTAGCGAAAGATACCGCTAAAGAATTAGGGATTGAAATCGAGATTATCTAAAAACGCCACAGAGACACAGAGTCACAGAGAGACTTCATTTAAATTTAAAATGCTAAATGCTAAATGCTAAATTTAAAATGAACCTTCGTGTCTTGGTGCCTTTGTGGCAGAATAATCATTATGGCGATCAATGAACAGGAATTAAATCGTATTGTAGACCAGGTCTTAAAAAACATTCAGCAGGATAAAATCGTTTCCGCGTTTAAAGGTCCAGGCCAGGAAAGTAGGGGCGACTCATCGAGTCGCCCGATCGGGCAAGATGGAGTTTTCGCTGATATCGATTCTGCGGTAGAAGCGGCTGCGAAAGCGCAGAAGATATTAATCAAGCTCGGATATGAGAAACGAAAAGAGATTATCGCGGCGATGCGGAAATGTGCCCGAGATAATGCCCAAGCGTTAGCCGAACTGGCGGTATCGGATACCAATATGGGCCGGGTATCGGATAAGAAGATAAAAAATAATCTGGTAGCAGATAAAACCCCGGGAGTAGAAGATTTACCGGTAACTGCCCGGGCTGGTGATGAAAGTACCGAACTAATGTCCTATTCTCCAGTCGGGGTGATTCTTTCAATTACTCCGGTAACTAATCCGACAGCCACGGTGATTAATAACGGAATCAGTATGATTTCTGCTGGTAATGCGGTGGTATTCAACCCGCATCCAAGCGCGAAGAATTGTACTATCGAAACCATGCGGCGGCTGAACCGGGCAATAGTAGCTGCCGGTGGCCCGGAGAATCTGTTAACCTCGATTGCGGAACCGAGTCTCAGATCGTCTGCAGAATTGATGAAACATCCGAAAGTGAATATGATTGTTGCTACCGGTGGCGGCGGAGTAGTTCGCGCGGCATTAACTTCCGGAAAGAAAGTTATCGCTGCCGGACCGGGGAATCCACCGGTTATCGTTGACGAAACTGCAGACTTAGTGTCTGCTGCGAAATATGTGATACAAGGAGCAGCGTTTGATAATAACATGCCGTGTGTCTGTGAAAAAGAATGTATTGTTGTCCGGTCGGTAGCGGATAAACTGGTTCAAGAAATGCAGAAATCCGGAGCCTATCTGGTTCCACCCAGCGAACTGAATAATTTATGCCGGGTAGTTTTGAATCCGGATAATACCCTGAACAAGAATTGGGTTGGGAAAGATGCGAAATTGATTCTGGAACAGATTGGGGTAAAAGTAGGCGACGATATTATCCTGATTATTGCCGAGACTAATAAAGAGCATCCGTTTGTTCAGAACGAAATGATGATGCCGGTACTTCCGATTGTTCGGGCAAATGATTTCGATGAAGCGTTAAGAATAGCGGTTGAAGTCGAACATGGGTTCCGGCATACCGCATTAATCCATTCCAAGAATATCGACCATATCACTACCTTTGCGAAAGCTATCCAATGCACCCTATTTGCCGCTAATACCCATTGCGGGTCTACCCTGGGATTTGACGGAGATGGCCCGACTTCATTCACCATTGCCGGTCCGACTGGGGAAGGTCCGACTACTGCCCGCCACTTCATGCGCGCCCGAAGAATCGTACTCAGAAAAAGCCTGGAAATTAGCTAATTTAGTCTTTGTATTGAATTTGGAAAATCAGATTGCAAACTTTGCAATCTGATTTTCCCATTGAATTTATTATACTTAGCTGTTTTGACTTTACGTGGGGCTGGGTATTGAGTTATACTTTCCTTCACTGGTTAACGATAAAAATTATCGAATATATTAGCAAATTAACTTTTATCTATATCGGTTAGTTATGCATGAATTGATCATTCGATATTATCATAGCAAGAAACCAACCTGCCAAGTCTGCTATCGTTCCGAACAAGGAACTCAAGAGACAACCAAATTCCCATTTACATTTAGTGTATCGCAGGAGAATCGGGAGCTTATCCAGTGGTATTTGGAAGAATATCTTACCTATCCATATGGCGCTTACCAAGACCGGGCTAAACGAGCTGAGCAGGTTATTTCTGAACTAGGTACAGAACTATTTAATACAATCTTCCACAATAAAAATGACCAGGAACAATCGGCGATTCGGTTTTATGACCGTGCTTTAGAAAACCCTACTGATTGTACTATCAATATCCAAGCAGACCATACCTCAGGATGGTCGCTACCTTGGGAATTCATGCAAGACCCAGCATATGGTTATCTATCGCAAAAAACTCAGGGATTTATCCGCAGCCATCTTGGCATTAACGCACATCTCAATCCGATACGTTCCGATACTCCAAAAATCAAAATTTTAATGGTTATTTCTCGACCTTCAGGTGAGGAAGATGTACCATTCCAATCAGTTGCCCGTCCTTTAATGGAAATATTCCGTTCGCACCAAGACCGGGTTCAAATCGATGTATTGCGTCCTCCTACTTTTGAGCAGTTACAAAAAGTATTATCCGATAAACCGAATTATTATCATATTCTGCATTTTGATGGCCATGGTATTTTCCCAGAGCCAAGCGGGATTGACTATCATGCTTTTTTTGCTAAGCAAGGGTCGTTAGGGCAACTTTTATTTGAAAATGATAAAGGTGAGGAAAGGTTTGTATCAGGTGAAGAATTAGGTAAATTACTCTCTGGTAAAGGTGTCCCGGTAGTAATGCTAAATGCCTGTCAATCAGGCATGACCCATCCGGATGCGGTATATCCATCAGTCGGTGGCGAACTCCTCAAAACCGGGGCGTTAGGTGTAGTTGCTATGGCATATTCGGTATATGTCCATACCGCCGCGCAGTTTATGGCAAGGGTATATGAATCGCTGATAAATGGGCAGACGCTCGCTCATGCAGTAACGATAGCCAGAGAAGGATTAGCTGTTCGCGATAAACGGGAATCGCCGATTGGGAAAATCTCGTTACAGGATTGGGTGGTTCCGGTATTATTCCAGTCAGGTGAAGTACAGCTATTCGAACCTGCTAAAACCAAACTTCATCTAGATGCGAGTCTCATAGAAGATAAACAAGCTGCAGCTGGAACGGAAATCGGGTTACCCGGAGAACCGGATTATGGGTTCATCGGTCGGGACAATGATGTCTGGAAGTTGGAAAAGGCTTTTGAAAAAGAAACCATTGTGCTCCTTCAGGCGATGGCTGGAGTAGGCAAAACAACAACCGCAGTCGGATTTGCTAGATGGTGGGCGGAAACCGGGGCGCTTGAAGGTCCCATCTTTTTCTTCTCATTCGAATCGCCATTTGTTTCTCTCGCTCAGGTCTGTGACCATATTGGTACCGTATTTAGAGAAACAATCAAATCACAGTTAAACATTGAATGGGCTCTGCTGGATGTATCACAGCGCCGGAAATTAGCGGTTGAGATATTACAACAACTGCCTTGTTTATTGATTTGGGATAACTTTGAACCGATAGCCGGATTCCCAAAAGGTACACCAACACGGTGGAAACAGGAAGAGCAACTGGAATTGAAAGATTTTTTACACGCATTGCGTGGGGGAAAGACTAAAGTTATCATCACCAGTAGGAGAGACGAAGCATGGCTTGGTGGGTGTTATAAAAGTATAACCTTACATGGGCTAAATCGTTGGGATGCTATCGAACTTGCAGGAAAAGTATTGGACCGGACAGGTATCAATCGCCAACAGATTAAGCCATATAATAGACTTCTGGAATATCTACAAGGAAATCCGTTATCAATTCAGGTTATCTTGCCGGAACTGAAGCATATTGAGCTAGATGAATTACTTCAAGCGCTGCAGAGAGGACAAGCGAAATTGTCCAAAGATGATAAAGCGCAAGGCAGAGAACATTCGTTAAGTGCTTCATTAGATTACCGACTCGACAGATTGGATGAATCAATGCGTTCCCGTTTGGGAATATTAGGATTGTTTCAGGGATTTGTAAATGTAGGTACGCTTGCTTTATTCTGTAAGAATGACAAAGCGCCTGAAATCTTGAGAGAATTGGATTCAGATACTTGGACTCAAATGCTAGACAAATTGGCTGAAATCGGGTTATTACGCAAAATAGGAACTGGCTTGTATACTATTCACCCGGCGCTACCTTGGTTCTTTAACCAGATATTGCGTACTTCCTACGTTAAAAATATAGAATGGTTGCAACGGCGATTTGTTAATGTATATGGAGATTTAAGTCTATTTCTACAACAACAACTCCTGACAAATGCAGAGATTGCAATGACATACCTGCATCTTGAGGAACAGAATCTTCAGTATGTGCTCTATCTTGGTTGTGAATATAAGATGTGGCATGAAGTTGGTTTAATATTTAGCACAATGGCAGAAATGTTAGGGAAGCAAAGTCGGTGGATGGAATCGGAATTGTTAACGCTAGAGATTAAAAAGGTGGTTATCGATAAACAAGATGAACCTCTTGCAGGTGCAGAAATTTTATATGCATCGGTTTGGCATAATTTGGGAATGATTGCCGAAGAGCAAAGGCGATTCGATGAAGCGAAACAGTGGTATACGAGAAGTCTGGCACTAACGGAGAAGCTGAATGACGAATATGGACAAGCACAGACATTACACCAATTAGGAATAATTGCCCAGAAACTAGGGCAATTCGATGCTGCAGAACAATGGTATCGAAAAAGCCTGACACTAACAGAAAAGTTGAACAACGAATATATGCAAGCATATACCTTACACCAGTTGGGAATGATTGCTGAAGATAGGCGGCAGTTTAATGAAGCTGAACAGTGGTATATGAAAAGCTTAAAAATCAAAGAGAAGTTGAACGACGAATATAGCCAGGCAATTACGTTACACCAGTTGGGAAATATCGCCTATAAACGAAGGCAGTTCGATGCTGCTGAACAATGGTGTATGAAAAGTCTGGCACTAACGAAAAAGTTAAACAACGAATATGGCCAGGCACAATCATTGCACCAATTAGGAATGATTGCCCAGAAACTAGGGCGGTTCGATGCTGCTGAAAAATGGTATCGGAAAAGCCTGGCTCTCTGTGAAAAGTTGCACGACGAATATGGTATGACACAAATGTTACACCAGTTGGGAAGGATTGCTGAAGATAGGCGGCAGTTTAATGAAGCTGAACAGTGGTATCGGAAAAGTCTGGCAATCTCTGAGAAGTTTCACGACGAATACGGTATGACATTTACGTTCCACCAGTTGGGTAGAATTGCCGAGGAGCGGCGCCAATTTGACGACGCTGAACTGTGGTATCGGAAAAGCCTGGCAATCAAGGAAAAGTTGCACTATGAATACGATATGGCAGGTACGTTACACCAGTTAGGAAGGATCGCTGAGGAACGGCAGCAGTTTGATAAGGCAGAACAGTTATACTTACAGGCAGAAGTGATCTTAGTGAAATATAAAGATGAATATACTTTATCTATCGTTCGCAAGTCATTGGCGCGATTATGTAAAAACCATGCATAAGGAAAACTTCATATTTGGTTTGTATATAAACCTTAACCAATTTACTTCCTTCAATAAAATCAATAAGATATTTATTTTATTTCCTTGAAATAGTATTAGATGATTTAGACAACGAAATTTTCCATGGATACACACCGATATACTTAGGCAGAATAGACAGTTTTAAGTGGGGTATAACCCGAATTGGTCGGACCAATTCGGGTTATAGTTCGGTGTTTTGAGGCAAACTCGACCGGAAAATTATTATTTTGGGTAATGGAAACAGTGAAAAGTAGACACCCTTAATTAGTTAATACGAGCAAGTTGCATATCATGCAACTTGCTCTCCCTATTGAATCTATTAGGTTTATATATTTTGACTTTACCGAGACACTGTTTTTATCGCAACCTACTTATTATTTCCAAACCAACCGGCTCTCATTCCGGATGTGATATAAATCATAGCCAAGCTACTTAGGTTTGGATTACAATATACTATAACGTATACATACCAGTACTTGACTAATGAAACAGACACTCAAGATTATTAATAAAAAAGAAAATGAAAACCAGCTTTAGCAACGGAAAGATAATCACCCGGAAAAAACTATATCAAAATATATCGCGGTTTCATAAAGAACAAGCACGATTACCTTTCGAAGAGAAGATTGAAATTCTAGTTAAATTACAAGTGCTCGCAAAGGGAATTAAACGAAATAATAAATTGATTTCGAAGGTTTAGAAAGAAGAGATCAATATCTTATGAAAGTCCTGATTGTATTCTATTCGATGTATGGCCATGTATATCGCATGGCGGAAGCCATCGCTGAAGGAGCGAACCAGGTTCCAGGAACGGAAGTCGTCCTGCGCCGGGTACCGGAAACCTTATCTACCGAAGTCTTGCAAAAAATGGAGGCGATCGAACCGCAGAAACAGTTTGCCCATATTCCAGTCTGTTCGATAAACGAACTGGCAACCGCGGATGCGGTGATTTTCGGGACTCCAACCCGGTTCGGGAACATGTGCGGCCAGATGCGGCAGTTTCTCGATGCTGCCGGCCAACTCTGGACGAAGCATGCGCTGGTCGGTAAAGTCGGCAGTGTTTTTGTCAGTACCGCAACCCAGCATGGCGGCCAGGAATCGACGATACTCAGTTTTATCAATACCTTATTGCATCTGGGATTCGTTATTGTCGGCCTTCCCTATAGTTTTACCGGACAAATGGGGATAACCGAAATCACCGGCTGTTCCCCCTATGGCGCATCAACCATCGCCGGCGGGCAGGGAGAACGGTTCCCCAGCGATAATGAACTTGCCGGTGCCCGATATCAAGGGAAACATGTAGCATCGATAGCCGCTAAATTAGTTAAATAAATTTGTTTAACTAGAATAAATCAGCTCCGCGTACCATTTTGGATTACGTCTTATTATAGATTCTTTTACGATTAGGCATGCAGCAGAAAGGAGTGCCGTATGGGTCTCTTAGATCAAAAGAAGAGTAAGTTGAAAGAACTGATTACCCAACTTCAAACCGGGGCGACTCCGGACCAGGTGAAATACCAATTCCTTGATATCGTTAAAGGTATCGATACCTATGATATGACCAAACTCGCTGATGAATTGATGCAAGAAGGGATGCCGAAAGAAGCGGTTGAACGATTATGTGCCGTCCATCTCGCGGCATTTAAAGAACCGGTAGAAATCGAGGAACCGATCGCACCTCCCGGGCATCCAATATATATCCTGATGATCGAACATATGCTAATGCTGAATTTCGCTCATGAACTTAGAGCTACGGCTAAAAATCTGAAATTCGCCAAGGATTATAGTGTCGCCCAGGATTCGATGACCCATCTGCAGCATTTAGCCACCCATTTCCAGGATTCGGAAAAGCATTATCTTCGGGAAGAGAATATTCTGTTCCCTTATTTAGAAAAGCATGGAGTCACTCAGCCGGTAGTAGTGATGTGGAACGAACATACCCAGATCCGGGAATATAAAAAGAAATTATCTGCCTGGATCAACTCGTATAAAGAAACAGTATCACCAAAGTTCGTTAAAAAACTGGAGTTGGAAATAGCGATTAAACTGGTGGATTTGCTGAATACACATTATCATAAAGAAGATACGGTGCTATTTCCCACCGCGCTCCGGGTGATTACCGCTGAGGAATGGCAGGAAATTCTGATGCAAAGTGAAGAGTTAGGATATTGTTCATTTACCCCAAAATCGGCTCTGGTACCATTAGAACAATCGCCAAATAAAACTAAAACTACCTAAAAAGGAGATTAGTCTATGCTAACATTCCCAACCGGGAATATGACCCCGGAAGAAATCGAAACCATATTCAATACCTTACCGGTAGATATAACCTTCGTGGATAAAGCTGATACCGTTCGCTATTTTAGCAA
The DNA here is from genome assembly GCA_041946755.1 of bacterium. Classification (GTDB taxonomy): domain Bacteria; phylum UBP4; class UBA4092; order JAOAEQ01; family JAOAEQ01; genus JBHGBB01. Next base: position 14,215 of record JBHGBB010000026.1, read on the forward strand.
AGGGAAAGACCGGATTTTTGTCCGGACTCCTGCGGTTATCGGCCGGAAAGTGCAGAATTGCCATCCGCAGAAAAGTGTGCATATCGTTAACCAGATACTGGAAGATTTTAAAGCCGGCAAAAAAGATTCGGCAGCGTTCTGGCTAACGCTCAATGGGAAATTTATTTATATCCGGTATTTTGCGATGCGGAATAACCAGCAGGAATATCTCGGTTGTTTGGAAGTATCACAAGATGTAACTGAAATCCGGAAACTCGAAGGGGAAAAAAGATTGTTATAATATTTATTTCTCGCAAAGTACGCTAAGATATTCGCTAAGACCGCAAAGAAAAGAGTTTTAATTTAAATGGCTAACGAATTCATCAATAAAATCCGCAATGCCGGGGTAGTCGGTGCCGGTGGTGCCGGATTTCCAACCCATATTAAACTGGATACCAAAGTCGACTGGATTATCGTTAACGGTGCAGAATGCGAACCGTTACTCAACGTCGACCCGCAACTGGTATGCCGATATGCTTCCCGATTAGTCGATGCGGCTGACCGTATCCGGGAACATACCGGTGCGAACAAGGTTACTTTCGGGATTAAAAAGAAACAGAAAGATTCTTGTACCGCGTTATCAGCCGCTATACAAAATAAACCGAATTTTCAATTATACCAACTCCCGGATATTTATCCTGCCGGAGATGAACATGTCTTGGTTTATGAAATTACTAAGCGTATCGTTCCCGAAAGCGGCATCCCACTGCAGGTAGGAGTAGTGGTTATTAATGTCGAGACCATGTTGAATGTAGGTTATGCTTTAGAAGATAAATCGGTAACCGAAACCTATATCAGTGTCGTCGGCAACGTTAAGAATCCGATAACGGTTCTGGTACCGATCGGAGTCTCGGTTCGGGAAGTAATCGAGTTAGCTGGCGGTATGCAAGGGTCGGATAATGCGGTGCTTGATGGCGGGCCGATGATGGGTAAGATTATCGATAACCTCGATACTCCAGTCACAAAAACTACTAAAGGATTGGTAGTTCTTCCGAAAGATACCGTAGTAATTAAACGAAAATCACAACGGCCGTTAGCCATGGTGCAGCAAGTACGCGCGGCTTGCGAAACCTGTTTAATGTGTACCGATATGTGTCCAAGATATCTATTGGGGCATAATCTGAATCCGCATCAGATAGTTCGCGGGGTAAGTTATGGGATTAATACCAACGCTGCGATTATTACCCAAGCGTGGTTATGTTGCGAATGCGGAGTCTGCAATTTCGCCTGCCCGATGGATTTGGTACCCAGAGAAATCAATATGCTTCTGAAAAAAGTTATGGCAGAAAAGAAGATTGCCAATCCGCATAAACGGGATAACCTGCAGCCGCGTCCCACCCGTAGCGGAAGACAGCTTTCGATGAAACGGCTGTTCGCCCGGCTCGGATTAGGGAAGTATCATTCCCCGGCATTATTGAAAAAGATAGCATGGCAACCGAAATCGGTTACCTTGTTACTTCGCCAACACCTAGGCGCGCCAAGTCAGCCGATTGTTAGTATCGGACAGAAAGTAGCACTCGGGCAATGTATCGCTGATATACCGGAAGGAACGCGCGGCGCTCGGCTCCATGCCAGCATTTCCGGAACGATTAAAGATATTACAGAACAATACATCCGAATAGAACAATAAAAATAGTTATGCAAATCCCAAAGCTTAAATCACAAATCACAAATAAATTCCAAACCGTAAAATCCAAATTTAATTGCTTTAACCATTTTCGTTTGAAATGTGGAGGTTGGAGCTTATTTGGAGTTTGGAAATTGGAACTTGGTATTTTAGCATTGGGATTTATTTCCATAATTTTTTCCCTATGTTTTAGTCCGCTAGCAGTGGCGCAAGAATCGAAACCGCCGGTTACCGCGTTATCTCTGCAAGTATTGCAACAGCAATTGCAATCCGGGAAGATATCGGCAGACTTGATGCAACTCGGTGGGATAAAACAGATTGATGGATATGTGGTTGATGCCGAAACCCATGATGTGATTCTGTTCGGGACTGCCGGCTCTGGAATTCCGTTATATCTCGATGATTTTGTTACTGCATTACGGAGTGTTATGGTTGATAACGCGTCACCCGGTTGTTCGATCGATCCGGCTGAACCTACCCTATTAAAACTCCGGAAGTTCAGCCAGGATTTTTCGATGATTACTTCAACCACTATTGCGAATACTGTTCTAGAAGAATTTAAACGTATCGGTACAGAACAGCAGAATGTTAGGGTTATAACGGTCCCGCATAATTCCCATTTCGCCCAAGTTATGGTTACTGCCGACTATTATACCAAACGGATTTCGAATGGTACTGCGGTAACCGAATTGAAAGGATTTAAGAGTTTAGCAGCGCTAGCGACTGAAAAACTCCAGCAGGATGTAGCAGCCGGCAAACATCCGCAATTAACGATGTATAATCGGTTCTGGTTTACCCCGGGTGATATACAATTTTCGCCGGGAGATAAAATCGTGCGCTTAACCCAATGCGAAGTGAAATTACTTACTGAACAGGAGTTTCTGAATCCGCAAGGGAAACTGGTCGGCTCGGGAAACGAGCAGCCAATGGCACAAGCGTTTGTGCAGGAGTTCACCAACCGGTATGATGAAATCGCTGCCGCGGCACCGATATTCGCTGATTTGAAATCCTTATTCCGGATGGTAGCCATTGCTAAAGGGATGCAGTATGATAATGCACTTTCGACTGCAGGACTGAATCTGGATTTTATATTGAATAAATACCGGATTAATCCGGCACGTGTCCCGCAAACACTCTCGGGGATAACTGAGGTTAAACAAATCGAAATCAAACAAACCAATCGGGAAATATATTTATGGCTGCTTTCATTCGGCGGAGTAGATATGGATATCAAAATCGACCCTAAAAATTGGAAGAAACCGACCGGCGGGACATCCGGCGGCGGAAGCCCTCCCGGTGGCAAACCTAAACCTGGTAAACTTCAGTTTTCTATTGAACCACCCCATGGGCATAGCCAAGATACTACCAAAAAAACTTCGGAAGGAAAACCGGCACCAACCCGGGATACCATTTTAAAAAGCCGGCCAAGCACGAAAGAATTAAAGTGGACTGTTTCTCCTTCCTAGGCCGATAAAAGGTAATCATTTCCTCGGTACTCTTTTGATTTATTTTGTAGAGTAACTATCATATTCCACCAGATATTCCGCAAACCCATATTTCGGTACCAATCCCAATTCCTTTTGTGCCCGGTCGATGACATATACTCGGTCAATCCGTTGCGGTAATGGCCAACCTCGGCGATGGAACTCGAGTATCATCATCGGACATCGTTTCTGGATGACAATTTCGGGATTGGTGGCTAAAGTTTCCAAATCTTCTTTTTGAAACGGGCTTAATGCAGAGATATTATATATCCGATAATGTTCTTCTGGCTTGAATAATGCCAGTGCATGCGCTTGGGCTACATCTCGGGCATCCACTCCGCGGTATAGACGGTAGCTCGCCATAAGATGCGGCGGTTCCGGAAAACAACGGGACATGCGTAATACGATACAATGTATAGCATGCTGAATCGATGCATCGCGGCATAATGCTTCCGCAGCCAACTTGGTCTGGTCATAAATATCGCGGGGTTGCGGTTCCAAGTCTTCAGTTACCCATACTGCGCAATGGGGAGACACCATCGCATCGCCATACACCGACGTGGTGCTGGTATAGACGAATCGGGTCACCCCATGTTTCTGCGCCATATCGAGTAGTACCCGGACACCATCAACGTTGGTATGTATAAACTCCGCTTCGGAATGGGTGGCAACATGCGGTGCATGAAGTGATGCAGTATGGATAATCGCTTCTACTCCCGGCATTATTTTACTTACCAGAACTCGGTCTGCAATATCACCGTATACCGTAGTAAACTTGCCGGGTACTAAATCGAGCCCGATAATTTCATGCTGCGATTGTAAATATTCCGCGATGGTACTACCGATTTTCCCGGATGTCCCGGTCACTAATATTCGCATAGTTTGGATTTAAGATATACTATGAATAATATCGCCTTTTTTTAAAACCGTAACGTTATTGTAGTTAGCAGAGAATTTATAACGGTGTACCAAATCGATACTAATAAATCTATTTAGTTCGTTCCTGTAGGATACCATGAATATATCTTAAATCGCGATATAGGTAATCGTAATAACTCAGATGCGGATTCCCCAAATTATCCAGCGCGAGTGAACAATATCCACCCACTCCAACCTTCGGATCTATCGTCTGTACTACCCATGGCTGGCGACCATTCTGATATGCGAATTTAATCTGGCCATGAGTATAATCGAAATATCCGATTCGTGGATTATCAGCAGAATCTAGCGCTAACGAAGCGAATTTGCCGACTACTCCTTTTCTATCAACCACGTCAATCTGCCATGTATACCCATTCCAAAAGGCATATTTAAGGTCATAATTCAAATCATCTTCATAGGCTATATGGGGATAACCTTTTTTATCGATAGCTAGTGACGCATAAATACCGACTGACCGGCCCGGATCCACTACCTGCGATATCCATTGCATTCCATCCCAGAACGCATATTTCAGATTCCATCGGCTGACATCATAGTAAGCAATTCGCGGGAATCCCCGCTGGTCAAGCGCAATCGAGGGCAACATTCCGACATTAAAATCGTTATCCGCAACCGTAATCCGCCATTTTCCATTGGATAAACGCGCATGCCGCAATTCTCCGGCTTGTTTCGCATAATAGCATAGTTCCGGCAGATTCAGCTTCCCGATTACCAGCGAGATCCCTAAAAATCCGGCTTGATTATAGCGGTCTACAGTATCAATCAGCCAGGTAGTATCGATAAGCTTTTTATGTGCAATTCGCACTGCCCGATGCGAAATATCATGGTATGCAATCCAGATAACTCCGTTCGAAGCGACTTTAAGCGAAGTATAATCACCGACATAATCGGTATAATCAACGGTAGCTAAGTTCCATTGGGATTTAGTCCTTTTTTTTGCAGAAGGCGGGGAACTGATTCTGGTAGCATATTTCAGTGCGGCATTTGAAGCATCGTAATAGCTGATATGGGGAGTATTGTTCCGATCGATAGCGATCGAAGTGAAACTGCCAACGCAATCGATTCGGTCAACCACTTCCGGTTTATTCCATTTAAATTCCGCATTCGATAATGCCGGATAGAGGAATAGACCTAGAAACCCGAAGATTCGCAATAATATCGATTTACCGAGAATTCGCATAATTTGTAATTCTATTATAACCTATGATATATTGTATTAAATAATATATCTTCAATTTAGGTAATTTTCCGAATATTAAAGGATGAAGAATTATGGCTTCTGAATTATTAACTCGAATCCAACAAGGAGAAATTCTCATCTGCGATGGCGCGATGGGAACCATGATGCATCAAGCGGGATTAGCTGCCGGCGATTGTGCGGAATTATGGAATGTCGACCGACCGCAAGAGGTAACCGCAATTCATACGGCTTATTTCAATGCCGGGTGCAATATGGTAATCAGCAACACCTTCGGTGGCAGCCGGTTAAAATTGAAACGGTATCAGCTCGAAACCCGGTTAGCTGAATTGAATCAGGCCGGAGTCAACGCGGCAAAGGCGGCAATCACCAAACCCGGGCAGTATGTTCTTGCCGATATCGGCCCGACCGGCGAATTCTTGCAGCCGATAGGTGAACTGACCTACGATGAACTTTATGCCGTATTTAAAGAGCAGGCAATCGTCTTAGCTAATGCCGGAGTCGATGCGATTATTATCGAAACCATGAGCGCGATAGAAGAAATCGTTTGCGCGGTTAAAGCAAGTAAAGAGAATACCGCTGTTCCGGTAATTGCTACGATGTCGTTCAATGATGCCGGAGATAAAGGGTTTCGGACCATGATGGGAATATCTCCACAGCAGGCAGCAGAACAGCTTGATGCTGCCGGCGCGGATATTATCGGGACCAACTGCGGCCGCATCCGGGTGGAACAGGTAATAGCCATCATCCGAGAATTCAGGAAATATACCCAAAAACCTCTGATTGCTGAACCGAATGCCGGACTGCCGAAATTGGTTGATGGAAACACCATGTATGATGAATCTCCGGAACATATGGCATTGTTCGTTCCGGAATTGATTAAAGCCGGGGCGAATATTATCGGCGGCTGTTGCGGGACTACTCCGGAACATCTTAAAGCTATCGCAAACGCTATTAAAAAATAAGCTATCGATTATACGAACTGCCTTCACCTATGACCAAGGAAGATATCAAACGAATTATTGTAGAACATCGCGATATTTTAGCGAAATATCAGGTGAAATCGATTTCGCTATTCGGTTCATATGTTCGCAATCAACAGAATGAAAAAAGCGATATCGATTTTCTGGTTGAGTTCGATCGGCCCAGCTATGATAATTTTATTCATTTAGTGTTTGACCTTGAGGGACTGCTCAAGAAAGAGGTTAGCGTGGTCACCCCGAAAGGGATTAGCCCCTATGTTCTACCGTTTGTTTTAAAGGAGGTAGAAGAAATTGCACGAGGATAAGGTTTTTATTCATCATATCGCTGAAGAATTAAATTACCTTATTACCGCCACCGCGAATTTAACTTATGCAGAGTTGATTAATGATGAAACTAAAAAACGTGCTGTGATACGCAGTTTAGAAGTTATTGGTGAGGCAACTAAGAATCTGTCAAAAGAATTCAGGGATTCTCATTCGAATATTGAGTGGAAAGATATCGCTGGATTGCGAGATAAATTAATCCATCGATATTTTGGCGTTGATTGGGATACCGTTTGGGATATTATTAAAAACAAAATCCCTTATTTATCATTAAAAATTAATGAGATTATAGATAAAAAATAGGTTGGGAAAATATTTTGTGAAATAGCTACCAAACCTATGGTAAGTTTAAGTGCGGAATTGATTAAAGCCGGGGCGAATATTATCGGCGGCTGTTGCGGGACAACCCCAAAACATTTAGCGGCAATGGCAAAAGCAATCAGAAAATAAGCTTATTAAACTTCGGAGTAAAGATGAGTTATCGAATCATCTTTACTCCTGTCTATCCAGTAATTATCCATAGTTATCCAAGAGAAAAAAAGTCCTATGTGTGAATTCTGTCATCAGCATGGTGAAGGCAAAAAATGGTATCTGACCATGAAGAATTATTCGCAAGAGCTGCTGGCGCAAGATGGCCGGCAAGAGTTTAATGCTCAATTCCTGAAAAACATCGAGGAACTGGTAGTTAAATCCCTGGCGAAACTGGATCAATGGAGTATACATCCACTACTCTACCGTTACCTACAACCTTATGTTCTAAGGATACAAAAACGCGACCATTTCGGCCAGATTGTACCAATTGAAGATGTTGACCGAATTATCGATATGCAGGATTCGATCGTTCGGTTACCTTGCGTCTGCCGGAGTCTGACCACCGGGCAGAAAGTCAGGTATTGTTTCGGGATCGGCGCGCATCCGGATGGGTCATTAGCCAATTATCCGGAGTATGCTGAAGGGTTGGAGGTATTAAGTAAAGAAGCCGCAAAACAAATGATGCATGAGTTCGATAAACAAGGGTTGGTACATTCGATCTGGACATTCAAGACCCCATTTATCGGCGGGGTATGCAATTGCGACCAGGATTGTTTAGCATACCGAACCGAGGTAAAAGCGCGGCTTACCCAAACCATGTTTCGGGCAGAATATTTCGCTACCGTGAACTGGGATCTATGTACCGGATGTAAACGGTGTGTTTCCCAATGCCAGTTTGGCGCAATCCAATTCTCATATACCCATAATAAAGCCAATATCGAGTTCAACCAATGTTATGGCTGCGGAGTATGCCGGGCGGTATGTACCCATGAAGCGATAGCTTTAAAACCGCGAACTGATACTTTTTCCTTCCGGCCGATCTTCGAGAAAAAGCATAAACCGAAAATAACGGTTAATCCGGAATTATGTAAAAATGCACTCGAATGCCGGGTATGTCTAGACCGATGCCCGCAAAAAGTGTTCGGTACTTACCCGGCGACAAAACGAGAGTTCGGGAAACGAGCGGTAGATTGGACAGTTGCCCCGATATTCAGTTCGCAATGTACCCAATGTATGGACTGCGTATCGTTTTGCCCGAAACAAGCGATTAGTATACATTAAAAATTTTATTTGACCACTGAATACACTGAACCTCGGAGAAAATAATAGCGAATAGGCAATATATTAAATCTAGAATATCATTTTAGCTTATCTCTGCATTTCTCTGAGGCTCTGAGCCTCTGTGGTTTATTTGATTATGAAAATCGCCATCATTTCCGATACCCACGATAATTTAAATACGATTACTGCTTTAGGGAAAAAGCTAGCTGAGGTAAAGCCGGAATATCTATTACATGCGGGTGATTTCTGTTCCCCATTTGCAATGCGGGCAATCAAACAGTTCGGGATTCCGATGAAAGCGGTTTTCGGGAATAACGATGGCGATAAACCACTCCTTACTCAAGCAGCGGAAGGGTTCGGGGAAATTAAAGAAGCGCCGTTTTTATTCGAATTAGGCACCCGGAAATTTGCTATGGTTCATTATCCGGATAAAGTAAATGCACTCGCTGCTTTTAACCAATACGATGTTATTATTTATGGCCATACCCATAAACTCGATATCCGAACCCAACCTTGCCTAATCATCAATCCCGGTGAACTTTGCGGCTGGCTTACCCGAAAAAGTACCTTTATTCTCCTCGATACCGATACCTTAACCACTGAAATCATTGAGCTCTAGTTATATCTATTAATCCAATATTTTTGTATTATTATAAATAATTTTGAATCTTACTTTTTATCTCTTCTGGAATAACTGTATCGATTTTATTTTCCTTAATTTTGGAAACCACCCAATCAGTGGATGGTCCTTCATATTGATATATGCTCGAAAGAAGTAATATCATGACTGGAGCAGCACTGTTTTCATCTATTCCTGAATTACTAAGAGTTCTTGCTCCATCTATCAATGCTAATTTAATATGTATATCGGACATCAATATATGCCGGTCGTCTATGATTTTCCAAATATTAAACATATTTTTACCAACTGTATAAAGTCGGTCAAAACGCTCATTCTGTAATGATATTGACTCAATAATACTAAATTGTACATTAACCATCTCTTTAAATGATTTGGCATGCTTATAATGACTCTTAAAGAGACTATTTCCTGCTTGAATAATTACCTCATCATTATTATATTTTTTACCAAAATCATATGCATCCTTCCATAATGAGTATTTATTTTTTTCATCTCGATAATAAATATCGCCAATCCTAGCTTTTCTCATCCCTATTTCAGCTAACCACCAACCTTTATCATCCAATGTTGAAGCTCCTACTTTTTCTTGGATTTCCGATAACATCAAAATGAATTCTTCTTTCTTATTATCTTTTAAATCATCATCTATTTTATCTATTTTAGAAAACAGACAAAAAGATATATATTCTTTTGGTTTTCCTGAAGGCGCTGTTTTTATATCAGCAATCTCTATATTTATCCCCCGGATTATTGTTTGCTCAATTTCTTCTTTTTTTCCATATGGAATTATCTCATTTAGTAATCCATAAATTATCAAATGCTCACAGCTTTTTTCTAATTGTGTCTTGGCATTAAATGATAAAGCAATACGTAAATATGTTAGTTTTTTGTCGACATTACCCAAAATAGCAAAACTTTCTGCAAGTTTATAAAAAGCTGTCAACCCTCCACAAGATGGCTTTGCAATATTTAAAACATTTGCATATATTCCTCTAACGAATTCAGGATATACGCCCCCTGTTCCCTCAGGAAGCGGCTTATTTGTTTTTACACTTACAAATCTAGCAAGATGTGCAGCAGCAATAGTGCATGCTGGTGCATAAGCTATATTATCGTTTATGAAATAATCAGTGTAAATTCTTTCAATTATCTTAATAAATTCAGGATAATTTTCATTTTGAATATATGCTATAGATTTTTCACCTTCACTCCTGGCATATAATTCTTCAATGCCCAAAGCTCTAAATGAAGCACTTGCTTTTTTAAAGTAAGTTATGGCTTCCTTAGAATCGTTAGTATATAGTCCCAGACGATAATTCGCCCAAGCATAATCAAAGGATTCAATATTATCACCAATATAAATTAAGCCTTTAAGATATGAATCCTTTGCTTCCTTTTCTTTTTTTATTTGGAGATATGCATCACCCTCTAATAAATATAAGACAATCTTTATTGATTGAGGATATTTTTTTAACTCATCGCATTTTATGAAAGCTTCTTCAATGCAAGTAATTGTTAAATCGGGTTTCTTGCTTTCTAGATAATACTGTGCTTTAAATACCAATTTGCATATATCACTAATGGCTTTATTCGAATCGAATAATTGAATAACTTGATCAATATCTAAATTTTCTTGCTTGGCTCTAAAACCAATTGTTGATGCAATAGACATTAATGAATATACAGATTCGTAATCGTTTTCATCTATCGTATTAATCAATTTATTCATCCAACTTACGGAAATTCTGGAGACAGGAATAACCGTTACTAAGTCCTTAATTATTTCTAATATATACTTGTCCGCCTGAATGGAATGGAAAAGTATTGATAAATCAATATTCGAAAGAATATTTTTACTTTTCTCTTTATCTATATGAGCATATGCAGTTGCTTTATAAAATTTCGATACCTCAATAATAGTTTCAAGTAGTTCACTGAGTTCTTTTTCTTTTATTTCCACCTTTTCAGTATTAATTTTCTCAAGTAGCATCAAAGCGCTATTATATTCGCCTATATTAATATATAGCGTACTAATTCCCAATATAACGGAATAATATAAATACAATACATTTGAATCAAAATGCTTTTCAATAAAAGCAATTAAATCAAGACGACCTATAACATATTTAATTTGAGTCTTATTAAGGTCTTGTTTGGATATTCCATGTAATAATATTGCCGTCCAAAGAAAAGCCTCTTTGTATTCTTCAGCCAGAATAGAATATGTTATTCCGTCTAATGTGCTAATAGGTTCGAGAACTCTATTATTAGATGAAAGTAATTCAGCGCTTAATACTTTATAAATATATTTTCTTTCCTCATTATTTAAATATTTCTCGGCTACTTTTTTATATACATACGACATTATATAGCCTTGATCATTATCTCCTTCAATAACCGTACCTAAAAGTTTTTCCATAATACGGCGTAATGGAGTACCAATTGGGGGAAGTATTTTTGTTAATATTGGTACCAGAATATTTTCCTTAGCCCTAAATATTAGCGCTGACATCCTGGTAATAAAATTTGATGCATCATTATCTCCTTTTAAAATATCTTCAAATAAAAATATTTTTATTGGTTCAGATAAATCTTCTTCTATTAAAGAAGGGGTTTGAAAGTTTGCTTTAACCAAACCGATTAAATCTGGATATTTCCTTACCAAAGCCTTGGCAATTAAAGGATGGCCAGCACTCAAAGCTTGTAGCCATTCTATATATTTTTCATTAAAATTTTTAATATTATCAGGATAATTAATTTTTAATAAATCTAATAATTCTGAGTCCGTCCATGGAGGAGCGGGTATTTCTTCCGAGATAACAGGACATAGATGTTTAAATTGTTTATTACTTATCAATACGATACCAATGTTGTTTAATAAATCTGAAGTTTTTATATATTCTAAATATTTACATAGCAATTTCATGTTTTCTTCAGAAAGCCATTCACAGTTATCTACTACGTAAACAATTGGTTTATCTAGGTTATACTTTAAGTTGTTCACATCCAGATTTTCCAATTGGATAATTCCGGAAATAACTTCTGAAGCTTTATCTGCAGATAGAAATAATGAGAATATATTCTTTAATAAATCAATATGTATTTTATAATCTTTCCAAAATAGAGCCGTGGAACCTCTATACATTCCCCAACTTGCCAAATAGAAAGCTAGTTGAAGAGAAGCATATTCATAGTCAATATCTTTATTTAAATTTTTTTAAAATAACTATAACAATGTTCCCAAGATTTATATCTATGGTAATTATCATCTTCAATTTTTTTATAAAAGTTCAATATCTCTTTAGTAATACGATTCATTTAGGCTTCCTTAATAATCCTAACATTGGCTTAACCTTTAAATCCGCGCCTGAGCGAAGCGAAGGCTTGGCATGGTTTGTGCTCTTCGTTTCCTGCACAAACCATGACAAAGGATTTATAAGGTTGAAGCATGTGTTAGGTT
>JBHGBB010000260.1:0-4389 GCA_041946755.1 bacterium
TAATTAAATATTTTACACCATCGATTTCTTTTTCAATATTAAAACTGATAATCGAACTCCCAACCAAACGCCCAACCCAACCGTCATTAAGGATATACTATAATTACTAAAAAGGTTAGATCGAAGGAAATGAAATATAAATAGACTTAATCCCGAAGCCATGAATAACCAAGCACCCATATGAAAGAATTGAATTGGTTGTTTAGGATTAAATGGGTTATTCGACCAAGATGGTTTATCCCATTGAGGTGCACTATATCGATTAATTGACTGAATCCACATAACAATAAGCAGACCGATAGCTGTTCCAATAAGCATAAAGGCGAATTCCGGAAAAGACATTCCCGTTGATTCACCAACCGCTTGGTCTAAATTCTTCTGAGTAAATCCCTGTATTCCAGCAAAGCAAACACTTGTTCCTAGCAGAATTAGGCGTAAGATAAGATATTTATTTGAGTTAACGCTCATACACAATCTCGTTCAATTCGCTTATTTCGCGGTTAATATTTATTTAAATCGTTATTTCAGTCGGTTAGCGGGATAATAATCTCCATGGCCGGGAACGATAATTGCACCCCGATTATTGGCTTGGAGCCGCTGATTGAACCGGATAACGAACTGACGCAACAGGTCCATTTCCTGTTTAAAGGTTCGGCTATCAGCGTTGGTGCTAGTCATCATAAATTTCGGGTAGTTAAGGTTCGCCTTATCTTCCAGGCTCAAGCTTTCTACCGATAACAGATAGTCTCCGGTGAATACCAATCCGGAATCGTCGCTGAGGAAGAAGACGTTCCCCGGGACATGACCACCGGAACTCTCGAGGATTTTATAGGTTTGCCCGGCGAGTTGGAAAGTATCGATAACGCTGAATCCATCCTCTTTCGCAATCTCTTCGGATTTATATTCATACCATTTTTTCGGAACATGGTATTGAGTGAATTCGTTCACCAGAACGGTAAAGAAATGGTTCAGGTCTAATAGATTCGAGTTGCTGCCATAAGCCCGATTCTCATTTTCAATAATCCCGCGCGCTTCCGGATGCAGATATACTTTAGTGCCGAACTCATCCGCGAAATACCCGCTAATCCCTGCATGGTCGGCATCAGAATGGCTTAAATAAATTCGCTTGATACTAGCCGGATCGAGCCCGTTCTCTTTCAGCATCTTTTTGATATCAGCGTAATACAGGCCATAGGCACCATCAATCATCACCGATTCGGTATCGCCTTCTAAAATATAGATATTCCCGCCGGTAGGTAATCGGAAACAATGGAAAGTAACTTTCCCAAACGGCAGTGAGGGCAACCGCCGATACGAGAAATTCGGGCCGGTTTTACTTAATGAAACCGAAGCGAACGCCAGAACATTGGTAAACACTTCTCCAGCTTCCAGATGTTTCCCGGCTTCCTGGCTGAACTTAACCAGCATTTCCGACATCCGGGTAGAAGATTCAACCAATTTCTTAAGCCGGTCGATATCATCGGTATGCAATAGTTTTTTGAGTCGGAAGAAGAATCGTTCAACCAGATTTAAGCCGATAATATCTTCAACCTCTTTCTGTTCTGCGCCTTTATACCGGAGGCTATAATGATACCCCTTTTCATTCATATCTTTCAGGAGCCGGTCGACTTCCGACATATTCTGGGTTACCAACGAGATATCTGCTGAAGAGGGAGAGATATCTTCGTTATATGCCATATAGATAACATTGGCGTTATGGTCGCGTAACAGAGTAGCGAATTTACCTAACGTTCCCGGTTGGTCTTCTAGCTGGACTTCGATATTTAAGATGCTATGGGTATCCAGCACTCCCAATTCGATATTCGGATGCAATAATAAATCGCCGTTAAACAAATTCTGGGTATCCAACTCTTTATGTACTTTTTTTAAGGAATCGAGTTTATCGCTCCGGACTTCCAGCAATACCCGATTCGGATGTTCCGACCGATTATAATAGAAATAGATAATATTAATCCCGAAATTAGCAAAAATACTCGCTAACGCGGCTAACGATCCCGGTCGGTCAGCGAGGAATACCGTTATCTTCCCAAGAAAATCCAATGGGTGAGATTCGGATTTATAGATTCTGAAATATTTTCCTGCCATAGATTAAATAATGATTACCGCGATTTAGAAAAGACAATTACAGCGATACTATATATCGCCGTAATCAGTTTTCTGCTAATCATTTTCGCACGATATATAGTAAAATGCAACCAATCCTCGGCTAAAGCCGGTTTGGTTTTTATTAATAGTTTCCCCTATCTGAAGATAGGGGCTAGTCAAATAATGAATAGCCCCGATTTTTAAATCGGGGACTAAAATTATAAACGACAACTGGGTTTTAACCCAGAATATTGGATAGACAAAACAAAACTTATAGATAATGTCGGGTTAATTCAGAAACATAGGTTCTACCTAGCGATTCGGCATGCTGGATTAACCATTCACTAAATTTAGTTTTCCCCTTGGGAGTAGAATCGGTTTTTAATAAGCCTGACATTAATCCATGTATCTCATCCCGGGTGATGAGAGTATCGTTAGCCATCATACCAACAAGAGTTCCGAAGAAACAACTTAATCCAGCCGGGAATTTAATCAATATTGCCCGACTTTGAATGGTTTTCTTAATTAATCGGATCAGATCAAAATAGGTATAGGTTTCCGGACCGATAGTATCGAGCGCTCTATTTTCCTGTTGCTGGCCAGCCTGAACCGCTAATTCCGCTAAATCTGAGGCAAATATCGGTTGCACCTGATAATTCCCATCGCCGGGAATCGGAAATAACGGGAATCTTCTTAAACACCAGGTAATATTATTAATTAAAATATCTTCTTGAGCAAAAATCAATGCTGGCCGAAGGATGGCATAGGTTAATTTCGATTCTTTAATCGCCTGTTCAACCGCAGCTTACCCCCGAAAATAAGGATATGGTGAATCAAGCGATGGATTAGTTACGCTGAGATGAACGATACGATTAACTCCGGCAGATTCTGCTGCTTGAATGAGAATTTTGGTATTCGCTATCGCCTGTTCGAAGGTTATCCCTTGATAGGGGAACCGGATCCAATAGGTATTATAGATAGTCGAAACCCCTTGCAAGGTTTTAGCTAACTCTTCCGGCTGGTCAAAATTATAGGGAAACGCCCGAATTTTAGCGCCGAAGGGATTAATCCGATTCGGGTGGTTAGTAAGAGTTATAACCTCTTTCCCTTGCCGGAGCAGTTCTTGGGTAATATATTTACCGTTAAAACTAAACGCACCGGTTACCAGATTTAATTCCGAATCCGCCATGAGAAATTAAACATTATTTGCGGTAAATGTATTATGTTTTCTTTGTGGTGTCATAGTCGGTTTTATCTGATCTATTCTGATAATGAATAAGAAAAGCCATAATAAGGAAAATAATCCTGCAATAATGGTATAGCCGTATCGCTTTGCATATCATACAACATCAAATAATGGAATTCGTTGCTACTATTTGCCCATGCATTAATATTCCAAGGAGATCCCGCCATATAAAAAAAGATAAATCTGTCGGTTTCATCAACAATTGGAGGATATTCTATATTCATAGGACGAAAGGATGTATAAATTTTAAAATATTTAATGGCATGATAATCTTTATCTAATATATAGGAAATAATATTTTTCTCGTTTAAATAACAATATATTTTTTTCCCATCGTGCGACCAGGTGGGACTATATCCAAGTCCTATTTTCCATCTTTTTTGTCCATCTCGAGAAATGACCCAAATAGAAGTATCTTCTTTTTTTAATGCACTATTTCCGGATATGTCTTTCTGGGTAATGGCTAAATATAGATCGTCTGGAGACCAACTTGGTCTCACATTTAGATAGTTCGTTTCAGAAAGTGTTTGTTTCGTATGGTGAGTTAAGTCCTGGATTACTAACGTATTTCTGGAATTTTCAGGTTCTAGTGAGGAGGTCAGATAATAAGCTATGGTTAAATCATGATTAGATATAGATGGATTAGCAATACACATTCCCGGCGAAGAATCTATAGATATTAATCTTTTTTTAGTAGATAAATTTAATATTTGTAAACTAGAAGTTTTTAGATTATTACCTTCAGTGAAACACAAATATGCGTTATTGGTATTAACATTAGGATAATAAATCGAATTAATAGTTGTTAACGGTGATGTTTTTTGAGAGTAAATAATGAGTAAATCATCTAAGCCAGCAATATCTTTCTTATTCCGATTGTATAATGTAAATATTTTTATTGCTCGAATAGAATTGGAATCAGAATAAAAAAGGTATCCCTTCGGCAATTGATTACTGGTTAACGAATTTAAATACTCACCATGAGAATAATAAAAAAAGTAGCTACCACATAAAAATAATAATAAAAGGATTATTAT
>JBHGBB010000261.1:0-4373 GCA_041946755.1 bacterium
ATTATTATATGCGTCCGCGTCATCAGGTTTTAATTTCAATGCCTGCTCATATTTGCTAAACGATTCTTGAAATAGTTTCTCTGCATCCGCACCGGTCTTTTGTTCGGCTAAATCAGATAAGGCATTCCCCCAATTATTATATGCAAACGCGTAATCAGGTTTTAATTTCAATGCCTGCTCATATTTGCTAATCGCTTCCAAGAACAGTTTCTCTGCATCCGCACCGGTCTTTTGCCTAGCTAAATCCAATAACGCATTCCCCCAATTATTATATGCGTCCGCGTAATCAGGGTTTAATTTCGTTGCCTGTTCATAAGCTTGAATCGCTTCAGCAATCCGTTCGAGTCTTTTTAAAGCTATACCTTTATTAAACCATGCCAAAGCATTCTTAGAATTAAGTTCGATAGCTTTTTCGTAGAACGTTAATGCATTTTCAAACTTGCTATTATAAAATTCAGCATTGCCTAGTTTTATATAATCTTCAGTTTTAGCAATGGGTTTTTCACCTTTCTTTTCTAGTTCAGTCAATTTATTTGCCACTAGCGCTGCAACATTTTTATCAAGTTCACTGTATTTAGATTGCAATTTTTTATCCATTTTATCATCTATCCGCGCCTCAATTGCTTCTAGTTGAGTAGTATCTAAAATTTCAGAGATGATTTGTTGTTTCTGACTTTCTGGGGTTGTACTCGTTAATTGTTCTAGTTTTTTAATTTGCGGGTCTAATCTATCGAGAAGCTGTTTATCCCGGTTTTCAAGAATATCATTTAACTCTTTTTTACTAACATAATTATCTACTTGTTCTAGTGATTTTAATTTTGGATATAGGTCGGTAAGATTTTCCGTTTTCCCTTCCAATTTTGATAATCTATGCTGAAAATCGTCCTTTAATATTTGATATTCTTTATCCTTTTCTCTGAAACGTCTATTGATTTCAAAATAAGCAGGAACCACTATGCCGAAGAAACCGAGTAATAATAACAATAAAGTTGCGTAGTTTGTTAAAAAGTCTTGCATATATTAATATTTCCTTTAAATATTAAAATAAACAATCCTTGTGATTTTAGCGCTTTTTGTATTTTTTTGCAAGTCAAATTAGTTGTTAGTTTTTAGTTGTCAATTGTTAGACGAAAATCCACCTCAAAAATACCGAACCAAACCTTTGAAACGATTCAACTAACCTTGCCTTTATGGCTGAATTTTTAGCTAGATAGCCATAATTTCAGCCATAAACATTCGCTCTTATATTTTATAAACTGATTCTGGCGATTAAGAAATAAAATTACGGAGATAAAGCAACACCAAATATCTGATACGAATGAACTCCCTTCGACATAGCTCAGGGTAAACGAATAATCGCTAATCCATTTGGTTAGTAATAGGACCATAGTTACTAAGTAAAATAGGACTTGACAATAAAGACAAGATAGTTTGATAATGTTTGGTTAGAAAGATATTACTATGTCTATCCGCATAATATTCAATCGGTTTTTCCCACCGATAAATCCTTTAGAAAGAAAATTACTTAATACAGTAGCTGACCATCTCTCACCTGGAGCGAAATCGTTGTTTATGAAACAGATTGATCATATCAATTTCGGTCAGCGGCTGGTAAAGGGTAAAGAAGTAAATTTATACTGTATCAAACATGGTAAACCAGCATTCGATGACTCGTTGCGCTTTCCGATTTCGCAGGTAGAAGTAAAACTCGCTACCGTATCTTTTAAAGCTTTAGATATCGCAAAACCATTCCGCGCAGTTTTCTGGGTAGTCCAAGGCCATTTTTTTTCGATCGAATTCAATCAAAGCCCGAAAAAAATCCGACCGGAAGATATAACCATAACTGAGGTAGAAATATTGGTTGATCCGATGGTATCCTGCACCCGCGAACCGAGGAAATCGATTGCGATATCTGCATTATCCGGCTGGGTTAAAGAGTGGGCGCATAAATGGAATATTGATCAGCTCAAAGAACCGTTATTAGAACAGGAAAGAAATGAAATTATTAACCAACTTGCAACGAAATTACCGATAGATTACCTCGATATCATTATGCAAACTGAGGGAATGAAGATTGATGGATGTCTGATTTTCGGGCTATTAGAAATTCGTAGTGTAGTTATGGCAGATTCGAACTATTGTATTCTTGCCGAAATAGAAGGACATGGTGTGTTAATGGTTGAGCAAGGTAGTTCTTATTCTGAAATCTACTATTTAGACTATGAAAACGAAGGACCATATAAAAAAGGACCTTCTTTCCGAGTGGCGATAGAAAACCAATTAGATAATTCAATAAAATGATGAAAGAAGCTGGAATATAAATATGGCTGAACATTTTTATGAACTAGCAGCTCCTGAATCCATACGGGGTACCGCATGGTGGAGTAATTCGATGGATTTTGAAGGGTCATATGTTCCTTAGACGATGGACATCAGCGAGCTGGCAAACGAATAGAGTTTTTAAGTATCGAATTAACGGCAAAAAAGATCAATGATTTTATCTGGACCTGGTATAGCGATATTAGCTAGTTATCGCTGAGATTAAACAACGCTAAAACTTATTTCAAGAATAGTACTATAGACAAAATCAATGCCAGTGTCTCTAAAATGTAAGTGTACCTAGACAGTTGGCGGATAGCAGATTCCTGCTATCAGCTTACTGCCTCCTGCCAACGGTCTTTTTTCTGGTTTCCAGCTCTTGCTTCTTCTTCCTTCTGCCTTCTTTTTGTTTAGGAATGCTTCTCTTCGCATCTTACACCTAACCACTCTTCACTGTAGTTACATATTATCCTCTAGCTAAAACCAAAACCGCCACCTGTTTCGCGCGGGCGTTAAGTAAAACGCGGGAGCATTCGTTAATGGTTGCGCCGGTAGTCATAATATCATCGAGTAATAGAATCCGTTTATTATAAAAAACATCAGGGTCGCGTACCGCAAACGCATTCACTACATTTTGCATTCGTTGTTCAGCGAATAACTTCATCTGGGGAACGGTATCTCTTTTCCGATAGAGGTTATTGGTTAATACCGGAACTAAAACTCGGTATGCAATATGGTTAGCTAATAACTCGACTTGATTGAATTCCCGGTCGCGCAGTTTCCCTTGATATAACGGTACCGGGACCAGATAATCATAAGTTTTTAAATCAGCGAATTCCGGGGTTTTATCGAGATATTGTATCATCAGGTTCGCTAACGGTTCAGCCAACTCTTGCCGGTATTTGAATTTAAATAGATGGATCGCTTCCCGCAGAACCCCATCATATATCGCTACCGCCCGGGCGAACGAAAATACCGGAATTAATAGCTGGCAATGTCCGCATGATGCGGTATGCCCGTCACCGGAAGGATGCCCGCATTTCTGGCAATATGGCGGTAAGATATATTCGAGGGTCGACCAGCAAGCTGAACAGATTTTACCCGGTGCGAGTTCGGTATGAGCTAACCTGGTCTGGCAGATACGGCAAGCGTGAGGAAAGAGTAGCGAAAGCATTTCTTAGATTACACAGATTGAATACATCAGATTACACAGATTTTATAATATAAACGATAATATCTAAGACTACACAGATTAAATACATCAGATCACACAGATTTTATAGTATAAACTTGCAATCGGTGTAATCGTCTTCAAATAATCTGTGTAATCCGAGTTTATAATTCTTTTTCTTTCGAATAATCTTTACCAGTAAGCTTTTTAAGGTTTGCAGCCGCATGCCGCCGGACCGATTCATCTTTATCATGCAGCATATTCAGCCAGAATTCGATATCTTTATCCTGCATCCCCGGTTTACAAGTATGGCACGACCGTCTCCGGGATAATATCGCATCGCCAACGGTTTTAAAATATACCCGGTTTCTTTCCGCGATCCCTTTTGCCCAATTACAATCGATAAAATGGAATATCGGCGAGATTGCACTCGCGACATATTCCCCGCTCATAACCCGCGGTCCGGCTTGTATCGGAGCGAGTTTTATGCCCGCTTCCGCTTCAATTTCCGGTAAAGTAACATTAAACTCGCTGGATAATTCTGTCGGCCCGGTTAATGGGACCCCCGGGATCAGCTCTTCATCAAGATCGGAAATCAGAAACTGGAGTTGGGTTGACCCGATTTCGATTAAATCTTTATGGAACAATAGATGGTCGGATTTTATCGGCACCCCGTTAACCTTGGTACCTTTCCAGGTATTCAGGTCGGTAATAGTATAATTTTTACCGGTCCGGATAAGTTTCGCATGCCGTTTCCCTAAAAGCCAGTCGGTAACAACCACATCGCATTCCGTATCCCGGCCGATATACATTTCCGCTTTATCGAGTTTATAATTCTGCTGCGCTGCTTTCCCTGAAATAACTACCAAATAGCGATATAGTT
>JBHGBB010000262.1:0-4306 GCA_041946755.1 bacterium
AGAAAATAATTATTTTCTATTTATATAGATAATAATTATTATGGGTAAAATATCTATCTCGATATGATTTTGTTAAGGGTATATAAGTGAATCCGATCCAAAAATGAATTTGATGTTCCCATTTAGCAGATACATCACTATACTCTAATATATCCAGACGACTACTTTCAATTCTAATTTCCATGACTTCAACCACTAAATTATGCCTTTTAAAATATACATCTTAAATATAACTGAATTATATGGTATAATAATTATTAATGACTCGAGGAGTCCTTCCTTGACAAAATAAGGCACTTTCGATTAGAATTTTTACTTAAGTGGTTATGTTTGATTAGCCTTAACAAGGAGTTTTTCGACGTTTATTGAAAGGAGGTGTATCCCGAGTATGTTACGTTGGATGAAACTTGGCTTAGTAACCGTATTAGCACTCAGCCTCGTAGTAATATTTATGTATGGCTGTGCTCCAAAACCGGCTCCAGAAGCACCGGCACCAGCTCCTGCAGTAGAGGCACCGGCTCCAGTAGCTCCTGACACAACCGCTGCTCCAGCAGCACCAGCAGCACCGGCTGAAAAAGCAGCAGAGAAACCGGCAGAAGCACCAAAGAAGTAATGAACCAATTCAAGTTACGAGTTACGATTAGGCATACTAATCAAGGTACATTAATCTGGCCTTGACAGTGACCTCAATTCGTGACTCGTAACTTGTCGTTATAATATAACTAGCCAACGATACTGCCTCATGGTTCGATCGGTATAAACATGAAGTACGTTATTGTCTATCAAGAATATAATCCACAAACCCAAATTAGCTCTTCTCTATTTATTCCCCAATTGGATATTCATACCGGAAAACGCGATCTCGGCGAATTCGACGACATTATCGATGATTTTTTCCATACCTTAATTCCTGGAACAAATAAATCTTTAGCGGTGATCCGACCGCAAAAAGTTTTCTCACCGCCAACCGATGTATACGAAACCGAATCCGAACTGGTAATCAAACTCGAAATTGCCGGAATCAATCCCGATGCGGTATCGGTATCGGTATTTAAAGACGGGATTACTATTCGCGGCGTTAGACGCGGAATACATACCCCGCATATTCGGAAATGCAGTTATCATTTAGCAGAAATAAACTATGGCGTTTTCGAACGCCATCTTCCGCTCTTTATTCCGGTAAATGAACGATTAGCGAAAGCTACTTATCAGCAAGGATTCCTGTTAATAACTCTCCCTCGCTCGAATAAAATCAAAACCAAAACCATTAAAATTGAGACCGAAGAATAGCCTGATGCCGTTGAATTCCATAAAAATAACTTGACGAATCGCGGAGTTCTGGTTATATTCTTATGATAAATCATATATATATACCAGATTGAATCATTCAGGATTAGTACTGTAATTTTATCTGTGCTAATCTTGTTTCTTCTCATCTGCGTTAATCTGTGAAGCTAAAATATGAAACTGGTTATCGGTTCCGACCATGCCGGATTTGAATTAAAAGAGGCAATTAAACCTTATCTGATCGAATTAGGGCATACCTATACCGATTTCGGTACTTTTGACGGCTCTGCTCCGGTCGATTGGCCGGATATCGCATTCCTGGTCGCACAATCGATTCTGCGCGGTGAATTCGACTGCGGGATTCTGATTGATGGTGTTGGCACGGCAATGCCGATCGTTGCTAACCGATTACCGGGAATCAGGGCAATGTGCTGTTATGACGCGTTTACTACCCAGATGAGCCGGGAGCACGGGGATGCCAACATAATGTGTCTTGGCGGATATATGACTGGGAAAGGATTAGCGAAATTATTAGTTAAACAGTGGTTATCTACCGAATTTCTTGGCGGTCGATATTTGAAACGGTTGGATAAAGTTAAATCGATAGAACAAGTTCTCTATAAACCGGAACTATTTAAATAAACCAAAAAAACTAACCACAGAGGACACCGAGAAAAACCGAGAAACTTATTTAAGCAGTGATTTTATTTTATGTTCAGCAGTTCTCTAAGTTCTCAGTGGTAAATTTAATAAGGAGTAGTGGGTAAGTATGGAAAAAGTTAGTTTAGCGGTTATTGGCGGCAGCGGATTATATCAGATGGAAGGATTAAAAGATATTAAAGAAATAAAGGTTACAACCCCGTTTGGCAACCCCTCAGATGCGATTGTTATCGGAACGCTTGCCGGGAAAAGAATCGCTTTCCTACCTCGACATGCTCGTGGGCATCGGATTATGCCGACTGAACTTAATTCCCGGGCAAATATCTATGCCTTAAAGAAACTGGGGGTGGATCGCATTATTTCGGTGAGTGCGGTGGGTAGTCTTAGAGAAGATTACCAGCCGTTAGATGTCGTTGTTCCGGACCAGGTATTTGACCGGACTAAATCGCGAGGGAACTCGACCTTTTTCGGTAATGGAATCGTCGCCCATATCCAATTTTCTGATCCATTCTGTTCAGATTTATCGCAGTTATTGGTACAAGGAGCGCAAAAACTGGATAAACCGGTTCATCCGACCGGAACCTTTATCTGCATGGAAGGGCCGGCGTTTTCTACTCGGGCGGAATCGAAAGTATATCAGCAATGGGGAATGGATATTATTGGAATGACAGTTATCCCGGAAGCGAAATTGGCTCGAGAAGCGGAAATATGTTATGGCGTTTTAGCGTTAGTTACCGACTACGACTGTTGGCATGTGACTGAAGAAACGGTTTCGGTAGAAATGGTGATCCAGAATCTCTTAGCGAATGTTGAAACCGCTAAAGGGATCATTCGGGATGTTATCACGAAAATCCCGGATACCCGGAAATGCTCTTGCGCGACTGCGTTACAGAATGCCATTATTACCGATCCGAGCCGGATTACGCCTGCGGCTCGGAAACCAGTAGCATTATTGATTAATAAATATCTAAAAACCAGTTCTAAGTCCTAAGTCCTAAGTCAGGAGTAAATAGATTTTAGACTTAAGACTTCGGACTTAACACTTTGGACTGACTTTATTATGACTGAACAACAAATCAATGAATTGGTAAATGCAATAACACAGAATGTTTTATCAAGGTTACAGACGAGTACGAGCAGTAACCAACCTTCTACCAAACCGACTTATGGCTGTTCTAACGACCCGGAAACTTGTAAAGATTGCGGCCATTGCGCGAGTAAACGAACCGATGCGGTTAAAGAGTTTGTTAACTCCGGGGTATCCCGAATCAGTGCTGCACCGAATATCTCCCAGGTTTCTCCCGATATGGCAAAACTGATCGATCATACCTTATTAAAACCGGCTGCAACTATGGAAGAGATTATCAAACTCTGCCAGGAAGCGAAACAGTTTGGATTTGCTACGGTCTGTATCAATCCGACTTATGTGAAGTTGGCGAAAGAGCAGTTGCTAGGTACTCCGGTTAAAGTTTGCACGGTAGTTGGATTCCCATTAGGTGCGACTACTACTACTTCGAAAGTCTGCGAAACTTTGCAGGCGGTAGTTGATGGCGCGGATGAAATCGATATGGTGATTAATATCGGGCTGCTTAAATCCGGTAAGTATAAAGAGGTTGAAGAAGATATCCATGCAGTGGTTCAAGCATGTCAAGGCCGGGTGAGTAAAGTTATTATCGAGACCGCATTATTATCCGATGAAGAGAAAGTCACCGCAAGTATTCTGGCGAAAGCTGCCGGCGCGGATTATGTTAAAACTTCGACTGGTTTTGCGTCTGGCGGTGCGACCGCGAAAGATGTCGCATTGATGCGGAAAGCAGTTGGTCCGGATATGGGCGTTAAGGCTTCTGGCGGTATCCGGGATACCGCGATGGCGGCTAGTATGATACAGGCCGGCGCAACCCGGCTTGGCACTAGCGCCAGCATCGCCATTGTTAAAGGCAGTCCTCAGTCCTAAGTCTTAAGTCCTAAGAATGGAACCGAAACCTAATAATAGAATTACGACGTATAAAGATTTAACTGTTTGGCAGAAAGCCCATCAGAACGATTTAACTATTATTACCTTATATGAAAAAATTAATCCGCATGGTTCCTTAGCCGTTTTATTACATCAGCTTCTTCGCTCATTAACTTCAACGAGCGCTAATATAGCTGAAGGATATGGTTGTTTTAGAGGTAAAGAGTTTCCTACTTTTCTAGGGTATGCGTTACGATCGGCTTGGGAATCTGATAATTGGCTGACTTTATTATTAGAAGTTAAAGAATATCAAAATAAAATAGATAAAAAACAAATTACTGAAATCTACAAGATTAATCAAGACGTAATACGAATGCTTATTTCCCTGATTAAAAAACTCAATCA
>JBHGBB010000263.1:0-4282 GCA_041946755.1 bacterium
AAAAACAAATATTTATGATATTGTTTTATTAGATTTAACCAAAAAGATATTACATGATCGAGCAGAAATAAAAGAGTGCGAATATTTAGACTTAATAGAATCATATTATATGGAAACAAAAGAAAAGAAAACTCAAGATATATCAAGGAATCTTCTAGAGGCGATTGCTAATCTTAGATATGACAGTGAAGATGGAAAGAATGCAATATCAGATTTTAAGCTTATTGATGAAGAATATCAAAAGAAGGACGTTTTTATAGAGAGTGATGAAGAAGCTAGAAAAATCTGGGAAGAATATTTAAGTTTGAAAAAGATAGATGTCTTGTTTTCTAGAAAGAAAGCATTTGATTCCATAAAAGGGATTTTTTATCAATATGTAATATCAATTCCACCCCATATAGATAATATACCGCCTCTGGTCGGAGATATTGGATATATTAAGCAATCTCTTATGCAAAATTATTATGATCCCGAAACAGGATACATTACCAAAGATACGAAATCTATTCTTATCTGGTAAAGCGAGAATATGGAAATAAAAGCTATAAGACTTATACTATCAATAGATTTAGAATTAAAAAGAAATGATGCTGAAAAAATCAGGGGATTTCTGGGTCATTTGTTCTGGGATAATCCCTATGCACATCAGCATCGAGAAGACGGTAGCTTAATCTATAGCTACCCTTGCGTACAATATAAGGTAATAGACAAGCATTGCGTATTAATAGGATTTAATGAAGGAATGGAAATTCTAAAAAAAACATTTCTTGATTTAAAAGCATTAAATCTGGATGGCGATTGGCAAGAAATATTAAGTAAATCTTTAGATAGTTATACTATTTGCTTTTCTATATCAACGGAACCTCTCCAATATTCCTTCCTTACCCCTTGGTTAGCGTTGAATGAGAAGAATTATCAGATATATCAGCAATTAGGCGGTTGGCAAAAGAAAAAAGAGCTTTTAGAAAAGATTCTTATTGGCAATCTTATCTCTATATCAAAGAGTTTAGGGTATACTGTTCCGGAACCCATAAAAATGAAAATCGAGTATTTAAAAGAAACGCCAGCGACACTGAAAGGCGTTCCGATGCTAGGATTTCTAGGTACCTTTTCAGTCAACTTTGCGCTCCCGGACTATTGGGGAATAGGGAAATCCGTCTCGCGTGGCTTCGGCACCATCAAAAGAATAGAGAAACCAGTATAGCTGAAACTATTCAATTTAAATTTTAAATTTAGCATTTAGCATTTTAAAATGTTTCTGTTGACCGTATAAATCTGTGTATATCTGTGGTTAAAAAAATATGCAATTAGTTATCAACACTCCCGGCTCCACGCTAAGGGTCAAAGAAGGTTGTTTTTATATTAAAACACCGGTTATACCTCGAATTGAAGAATCAGCCGATCCGGAACCTGCTGATAAACAGGTCCAGATATCGGTAGGGAAGGTCCAATCGATTCTGATCAGTACCCAGGCATTCCTAACCACCGATGCGATTAAACTTGCGGTAGATAATAATATCGATATTATTTTCCTGAACCAGTTCGGTGCACCCTATGGCCGGGTCTGGCATTGCCGGATGGGGTCAACTGCTGCTATCCGCAGAAAACAGTTGGAAATAGCGGAAACTGAATCCGGACTCCAGATTGTTATTGAGTATACTTCCCGGAAAATCAATAACCAACTTGAATTTATCGAGAAACTACTTCGCGCCCGGAAAGAGAAAGAATCGGAATTAACCAGCTCTTTATCTTCTTTAAAAGGATTAATCGGTCAGGTGCAGAGAATTAAAGAAACGAATACTACTATTGCCGATAAACGGAACGAAATTATGGGATTGGAAGGTACCGCCGGTAGGATTTATTTCCAGAGTATATCCGCTCTTTTACCCGACCGATGGCAGTTTACGGGTCGTACCCGTGCCCCGGCTAAAGACCCGTTTAATTGTATGCTGAATTATGCTTATGGCGTATTCTATTCGCTGGTTGAGAAATCCTGCGTTATCGCCGGATTAGACCCGTATATCGGATTCCTGCATACCGATAATTATGGGAAACCGTCTTTGGTATTCGATTTGATTGAACCGTATCGGTATTTAGCGGATGCAACGGTATTCTATCTATTCAGCGGCCGCCAGGTGAAACAGGAATATTTCGATGAAATCCCCGGTGGAATTACCCTGAATAAAGAAGGGAAAGCAGTGCTATTAACCGCATTAAATGAAGTGCTCGATAAACCGGTTCGCTATTCCGGTCGCAATCTTAAACCGCGGGATATCATCCAGTTCGATTGCCATAAACTGGCGAATAAACTCCTGGGTAAAGAGAAAGATGATTTTCAAATTGAACTAAAAGAATTCTAGAAAAGGCAGTCTTAAGGTTTAAGTCTTAAGTCCTAAGACTTCGGACTTAGAACTTCGGACTTAAAATTGATTTTAGACTATGCTAGTTTGGGCGATATACGATATTCAAAAGAATCGGGTACGAAATAAAATTGTGAAACTGTGTAAGCAGAAAGGATTATATCGAGTCCAGAAATCGGTTTTCCTCGGTCAAATCGATAAGAATCGATTGGATGAACTGGCGTTAGAAAGTAAAAAACTGATTGATCAAGAGGCGGATTCGGTATATATCTTTCCGATGTGTGACCCCGATTTTAAGAAAGTTATTCTATTGGGGTGTGCATTCGATAAAGAATTGGTTACCGATGAAATTAAAAGTCTGTTTGTATAATCATGGAATCAGAAATATATATTATTCCTTCAGATGTAGTTGAATATTCATATTGCCCGCGATTTATCTATTTCGAGCGGGTATTGATGATTCCACAACATGAAGAGAATCGATATAAGGTTATTGTCGGCCGGGAATTGCATAAAGAACGAACCGAACAGAATCAGGAATATCTACGCAAGAAGCTCGGGGTGATTGATAAACAAACCAATGTTTGGATGGCATCGGAACAATTACATCTGAAAGGTGAAGTTGACGAGGTTCTCTTCCTGGATGATGGAACGGCAGCGCCATTAGATTATAAATATGCTGAATGGTCCGGGAAAATATATCAGAGTAACCGAATCCAAAGTATCCTATATGCATTGCTGATTCAGGAGAATTTCCATAAGCCGGTTACCCGGGGATTTTTAATCTATGTGCGCAGCAAGAATCATCTGGAAATATTGCAGTTTACTGAAGCAGCATTTGAATTTGCTAAAGAAACTATCTGTGATATAATTACTATAATTCAACGAGCGAAATTCCCCAAACGAACGAAATGGACTACCCGATGCGCTGATTGCTGCTACAAAAATATTTGTATTAAGTAATGGCAATATGATAGGACATTGTTTTATCAAGAGTTGTTTGTTGGAAAAGTATGTAAATTACGATAATTTATCCCTATAAAAGGAGATTTATGTGCCAATTTAAGCTGAAATGGGTATGGCTATCTCCTAGTCAGAACATTGTATTAGCTATAATTGGCAAAAAAGATGAGTATCAGCGGGGCATCCATTAAAACAAGGATTGAAACTTGTAACCGCTGCAATTTTCGCCTATTCAGCTCATGGTATCAGCGGGGCATCCATTAAAACAAGGATTGAAACTCTATAACCGTCATTATATCTGGTATCACTTCAAACGTATCAGCGGGGCATCCATTAAAACAAGGATTGAAACTGAATTATCTTCATTGGGTTTGGGGTGGTAAAAAAAGTATCAGCGGGGCATCCATTAAAACAAGGATTGAAACATATCGGGGAAAACTCAGAGTAACCATAATCCCCTAGTATCAGCGGGGCATCCATTAAAACAAGGATTGAAACTCAGAAAGCCTACAAGCTAAGATTGACGCAATAGAGGTATCAGCGGGGCATCCATTAAAACAAGGATTGAAACTAGCATCAGCTAGGCATATTTTACAATCGTCATCGTATCAGCGGGGCATCCATTAAAACAAGGATTGAAACTTGTTAATTTATAAATCTGCCTATCATCTTTAATCCAGTATCAGCGGGGCATCCATTAAAACAAGGATTGAAACTACGTTTATTCTAATAATTAAACCTAGCTCGATATTGTATCAGCGGGGCATCCATTAAAACAAGGATTGAAACACAGTATTACATTGCAGCATTTAGATATGCACAAATTAGTATCAGCGGGGCATCCATTAAAACAAGGATTGAAACTTCCCATGCGTTTGAGCCGGATATAGAAAAAATAGTGTATCAGCGGGGCATCCATTAAAACAAGGATTGAAACTTTGTAATTTAGTCTTGACATA
>JBHGBB010000264.1:0-4191 GCA_041946755.1 bacterium
TGCCCTGGCTGTCCAGTCTTCCGGATCAGTGATTATAATTCCTACTTTTATCATGAGTTATTGCGGAAGTATCCTTGCCAGAATATATTTTCCCAAATTCGCTCTTTTTGCCAGATTAAAATAAGCGGTATTCAATATCTTATTTATATCGTGGCGGTAAATGCTGATTCTGAAATATCCGGTTTGTTCTTTTTCCGAAGTAATTATAGAAAAGTAATCCGGTGACTTCAGATTCTATGCCTTGTTCAGTAGGATATGTTAAAATCCATTTATAAGAAAAACCACTAGCATACTTGACTTCAAGCATTGCATCTGTACATAATAAAGAACGAATAAACCCCATAAACTGTTCACATAATTTTTCAGGAGTTGTATCGGTAGGTCCTATCTCCCAAGGAGCGCCATGCCAACCCCCGGCAAAAGGATATAATCCATAAGTTTCTGCTTCAACAATGATATCAAATCCATTTTCATCTTGCTTATAAATCGTCAGCCGACTTCTCTTGGTGCCGTTATCGTCCCATTTAGTTTGTATATTTGGATACTTCTCCAAAATCGATTTAGCACAATTTTCAAATATTTTTGGCAGGTTATTCATATTTTACTCAGTTGTTCTCAGTGTCCTCTGTGGTTAAGGCTTGATATAGATTTTCTTATAGTTCAGGATATTTATAGTCAGGTTGTATATAGGGGCTTACGAGTTCTTTCTTGAAGCTTCAAACTGTATTGTTGCATGGCTTTTCCTCGAGTTTTGAAATTAGGAGAAGATATATATTGTGTTATTATCTGATTTGCTTTATCTTTTTGACCTAGCTTATCAAAAGAAACTGCAGCTAGTAGGTCAGCCCAGACACCAATACCGAATTCTGAAAGAAGCTCATCTTTTCGGTTATTGTAAATATCGATAATATTGGTAAAGTCGGAGCAGTAATCAAGCCAATTAATACCTTCTGTAAGGAGAACTTCAACTAATTTATCTACAACAGCATTTGTTTTTATTTGGTTTGGGTATAGCAACCAAATATGATCATGTAACCCCTTTTCCCGATCGTCCTCGGTCATTAATCGCGAACGCATATGACAGGAACTTTCGATAATCTTGGTCGGAATAATAAAATCATCTTTCCATATATCGGGTATTTCTTGTATATATACTCCGAGATTAACAAAAAAAAGCCCACCGGTCCAAGACCCTTGAAAATTAATAACTTGAATAAATTCATCGGTATACTTATAGAAGTAGCGCCCAGACTTTTTAAATAAGCGTGGTTTTAACCTCGGGGCGACGATTTGTTTAATGGCATTATCTAAACATTGACGCTCTAAACCACGACTTAAATCCATACGAATTCATTCATTCGAATGCCAGCAGAAAATTATGTTAGTGAGTAATAAATTATAATTTAATAAATATCTTCTTATAATACAGGATACTGGTTAATAGTATCCAGAGGATAACGAAACTCAATGCATACATAAACGAGCTGAAATAGTCACCGAATACCGGTTCAAAAATAGCTTTATTAATAATGGTTTTTAATGGGGTCAACTCCCCATGATACTGGAATTTCCAGACGAATACCGTTGATTTGGCATAGATTGATGAGAGGAAATAAGCCGCGATAGCGTTGGTGCCGAAAATGAGAAATGGAGTAGTTCCAAACCGATAGTGTTTGATATCGGTATACCAATAGCATAATGCCAGTCCTTGTAAAGCCATGCCGCCGGTGACCAGAACATAGGAACTCGACCAGATTTTCTTGTTTACCGGGAAGAAGAATTGATCGACATAATACCCAGCCATCATTAAAATAGCGCCGGTAATAAACATCATCAATAGTTTCTGTTTATCATCTTTTTCCTTTTTAATCCACCAGCCGCAAAGGATTCCGATTAACGTCGTCGCGATTGCTGGGAGCGTACTTAGCAACCCTTCCGGATCATATACTTTCCCACCGGGATAAATATGGTTGACGCCAAGAATCAGCCGGTCGAGATAAGCTTCCAGATTCGCTTCCGGAGACCCGAATAATCCGGCACCATACCCGGGCACCGGAATATATTTC
Organism: bacterium; assembly: GCA_041946755.1. GTDB lineage: Bacteria > UBP4 > UBA4092 > JAOAEQ01 > JAOAEQ01 > JBHGBB01. The sequence continues at coordinate 2,067 of JBHGBB010000264.1, forward strand.
ATCATTAGATAATATCCGATCAATAGAATCCCGATAATCGAACTAATGGTAGTCAGCATCGCCTTTTCGCTCTTTTTAACCACCGCTATATAGATCACCGAGGCAAAGAAATAACAGAGGGCTATCCGTTGCAGTACTCCCATAATCTGGATATGGGATAAATCATATTTCGGGTATCCGGTCATCACCATCCCAACCAAAAAAATCAAAATCGTTCTTCGGATAATCCGGAATATAGTTTTCGGTAAAGAGCCATCAGCAATATAATATTTATCGAGAGAAAGTTTTATCGCTACTCCGACAATGAAAAGGAAAAAAGGAAAAATTAAATCGGTAGGAGTTAATCCATTCCATTCGGCATGTTCCAGTGGCGGATATACATAATGCCAGTTCCCGGCATTGTTAACTAACAGCATTCCGGCAATGGTTATTCCGCGGAATAAATCTAAAGATAATAATCGTTGTTTCGGTAAAGATTCAGCCATATCAATCTCCTAAAAATAATAATAATTGCTATTGCATCATAATATAAATAATCAGCGATCGTCAACTATTTTACTGTTAATAAAGATTAAGATAGGATAAAATAAAGGATAATAAGTTTCAGGTAAAGAGCGCTAAGGTATTTATTGAGGAGGAAAATAATGAAAAGAGTATTTGCTGTTAGTTTGATTTTCTTATTAGTAACATCGCTATCAATGGCCGTGACCATCCATCGGGATAAGCTTATTTTTGTTGAGGATAAAGATGCGTTTCTTGATCAGATGAAACAAACGGTTGCACCGCTTGAAAAAGGGGAAACTAAAAAAGTCCCGAAAATGGTGTTGCCCGGAATAGAAGTTCCGAAATCAGTGGCAGCGTTTCATCGGAGCTGGTATTTCCCTTCAATATCACAAGGGATTACCGGGAGTTGCTGGTGTTTCTCTGCGACTTCTTATTTCGAATCGGAGATATACCGGTTATCCAAACGGGAAATTAAACTCTCGGAAATGTATACCATATATTGGGAATATGTCGAAAAAGCGCGCCGGTTTGTGCAGCAACGGGGAGATTCGGTGTTCAGCTTAGGGTCGGAACCGAATGCGGTAATTCGGAATTGGAAGAAATATGGAGTAGTTCCGCAGTCATCATATCCCGGAAAGAGGGTAAACGATACCATCTATTATCATACCCAGATGTTTAAAGAAATGGATAAATATCTGGAATCGGTGAAACAACAGAATATTTGGAATGAACAAGAAGTAATAGTGACCATTCAGTCTACCTTGAACTATTATATGGGTGAACCACCCAGTTTAGTTGAGGTTGATGGGAAGGAATATACGCCGCAAGCATATCTTAAAACAGTACTGCAATTAAACCTGGATGATTATCAAGATGTGATGTCATTAATGCAGCAGCCGTATCATCAAAAGGTAGAATATGGAGTGAATGATAATTGGTGGCATAGTCAGGATTATCTGAATGTACCGTTAGATAAATTCATGCAGATTATTAAAACCGCGATTAGGAAAGGATATACCGTCTGCATCGTTGGCGATATTACCGAATCGGGATATTTACCGCTGGAGAATGTTGCGGTAGTTCCTACTTATGATATTCCGGCAGAATATATTGATGAGAATGCTCGCCAGATTCGGTTCAGTACCCGGAAAACGACTGATGACCATGCAATCCATTTGGTAGGGTATTTGGTGAAAGATGGGAAGGATTGGTATCTGATTAAAGATTCAGGTAGTACTGCAAGAAATGGAAAGAAACAGAATCAGGGATATTTCTTCTTTTCCGAAGATTATGTAAAACTAAAAATGATGAATCTAATTGTGCATAAAGATATCTTGAACGAAGTTAAGTAAATAGCAAAGATAAGCTATATAGATAAAATAGTGAATAGTATGAAACCAAACCTATTATTTGGTCCTGCTGGAACACCGCATAGTGCAAAGACCAGTTCGAGTGTTGATGGCGTTAAACGAATAGCAGAATTAGGGCTCGGATGTATGGAACTGGAATTTGTGCAAGGGGTAAGGATGGGTGCAGAAACTGCAAAACAAGTACAAATAGCTATGAAAGAATCCGGAGTGCGGTTGAGCGTCCATGCGCCGTATTATATCAATCTTAACGC
>JBHGBB010000265.1:0-4120 GCA_041946755.1 bacterium
GCCGCCGGTGATGTTGCAGTAAACTATGATACGCTACTTCGGCTAACATTCCATGATAAAACATATATTGATGGTCGGTAGGATAGATGATCCCTGCTGATTGTAGTTGATTGAGATATCGATGTAAAATCGGAATATCCAAATTTACTAGTTCTTGCAGTATTGGTACCGAAAATTGTTTCCCAATTACGGTTGCATATTGGGCAACTAATCGCACGGGCTCTTCCAGCCGGTCAAGTCGTGCCATGACTACTTGGTCGATAGTATCAGGAATGGCTAATGAAGAAACGCCGGTGGCTAATGAGACCTGGTCATTCATCGTTTCCGTTAAATGCGATTCCGCTAGATTTCGGGTTAGCTCTTCAATAAACAGCGGATTTCCTTCCGATTTTTGCTGAATGATTTTGGTTAATTCCGGCGAGATATTTTCAGAATTGAATAAGATACTAATTAGTTGTTTACTATATTCCGAAGACAGTTTTTCTAGGAAAATGGAAACGAACCGATGCTGTTTAATGCATTCTAATTTAAAATCAGACCGGGCGGAAACGCAAATAAGTATCGGTTCAGAGGCAACTTTATTACATAATTCGGTTAATAAATCTAGTGAAGTTTGATCACTCCATTGTAAATCTTCGATAATCAATACCCGGACATTATACAGTTTCATCGCTCGAATTAGGATATCTTGCAGTAATTTAAATATCTGCTGTTGTTGATTTGCAAGCGTAGTGGTTTTGGTTTCAGATTTTGATTTTATTCCAAATAGCGGGCTTAAAATAGGGAATACCGTGTCCGGGTTTAGTTCTAGTTTAGTTAGTTCATGCACCATCTTGTTACTGCGTAATTCCGGAGTATCTTCTTCCCAGATACTTAAAAAAGTTTTTAGGATTGATAGAAAAGGATGATATGCGATCGATTGATTGAACGATACGCATTCTGATTTCATAAATAATAAACCATGCGATAAACTCAATCGCTCTAATTCGATAATCAGCCGGGATTTGCCCACCCCAGCTTCGCCGGTAATATAGAGAATATTCCCTTTCCCTTGTTCAACCTGCTGAATCTGTTTTTCCAGGATCGATAATTCTTTTCCTCGACCTAGGATCGGAGTTGTCGATGGTTCTCCTCCTTTGTTGATAGCCAGGGTTTTGTGGGATTCTTTTTCTCCGATAACTAAATATACCTGAGTCGGATTCTTAATTCCTTTAAACTTAAACTCACCGAGCGATTGGAATCGGAATAGATTTCGGGTTTTATAATAAATATTTTCGCCGATTACGGTTTGCCCCGGATTGGCGATACTTTCTATCCGATATGCCAGGTTAACATTTTCGCCCATAATCGTATATTCTGCCCGGGTTTCGGACCCAACGTTCCCGGCAAATACCCGGCCGGAATTAATGGCAATACTCATCTGTAATGGTTTCGGTAATAACCGTCTTACAATTCGGGATCGGTTAAACGCTGCCATAGCCGATTGCATTTCGAGCGCGGCACGAATCGCTCGTTCCGGGTCGTTTTCATGGGCGACCGGTGCACCGAATAGAACCATCATGGCATCACCCATGAACTTATCGAGGGTACCTTCATATTTGCCGATGATTTCAAGCATACGGGTGAAATAGTCATTAATCACCTGAACGACGTCTTCCGCATCTAAGGTTTCAGATAATTCGGTGAATCCGGTGATGTCGGCAAAGAGAACCGTAACATTCCTTCGTTCCCCTTCGATTTTGAGTTGGTCGGGAGTGGTTAAAACGCGATGGACGATCCGTTCCGGGAGATATCGCTGCAACCGGCGAATCAGATTTTGTTGCTCTTGGATTTTTTGTATTAATTCGCTTTGTGGTTGTTTATCGTTCATTAATCTATGTGTAAAAGCAAACTCTCACGGTGAGAGTTTGCTTTTTAGACACCTCTAGTGGTAAAGGAAACAATCCATTAACTTACCTAATATCAATGCTAAGAGTTGTATTTACCTATTTGCTTATTCTTTACGAACTCTACGGTAAGAGTTTATTTATCGGTTTTCCCGCCACTATCTTTTTGGGTTCGCCAGATATTGCCATAGCTAATCGTTCCATTAGTTGGGTCATAGACGATATCGAATGAAAACGGTGGTGACCCGGCGGTATCTGTCTTGGTATTAAACTTCCGGTCGGGACCAATCGAATTCTGTGCCCATTTTCCATATTTTAGAAACGCATCAACGTTACGATTAGATGCGTCGCAAGCTTCCCAAGGATCGCGAGGAGATCTATAATCAACGGCATTAACAATTCGCCAATAGGTATAATATAATTCTTCTCCAGGGTAAGGGTTTGAGGGATCGCGGAGTTCGATAGCAAACGGGTCGGGTAACCGATGTGATCGCATATATGATATTGGAGTGGTTAATTGTACCGGAGTAACATACCATTTTCCATCATTGGGTGGGTAATCGGTATAATCTACCGCATAGGATTCTATACCGGTAGAGATACTTGCCATATCAGCTTTCGCGCGGGTTACTTTCGCCCGGGTTTGCGCGGCTAGGAAATTCGGGATCGCGATTGCCGCCAATATCGCGATAATAGCAACCACGATTAATAACTCGATTAAGGTAAACCCGATAATTGATGATTGCGGATTGCGGATTGCGGATTTATTAATCGGGATAATCATATTTGTTAATTTGAGTAATCTGTAGTTAATTAAAAATAGAATAAACGGAATGCATCCAGCATATTTTTACCCGTAAATTTCAAGGTTCGAGCATCCAGCCGAATAACTCCGGGAACTAAGGTCTGCTGTTCTGCATGCTGGGTTAGGATATATTCGATTTTCAGTTCTACCGGTGATTTAATTTTATATGGTTTAAATTCTTTAATACGTTCAACTGCCCGTTTTGCGGCATCGCGAATCAACTGGTGCGCTCGGTCTAGTGGAACCAGTTTCGCCGATTCTCGGGCGATTGGTTCTTTTACTACTGCGGTTTCGATATTTCCCAAGAGTTTTTTCGCTTCTTTAACGGCAATCGTATCTCCGGTTAATAATCCTACCGGAACCTTAAACTCGCCTGCCAACGCCGCTGATAATTCAATTTCACCTACTTCTTTACCATTCAGCCAAACCCGGCTGATAGTCCGACTCGACATGGTATGGTTCAATAATCCTTCCGACCCAGACCGGGCATGGTATCCGACTAAAAATATCAAATCAAACGATTTATCGAGTCCATCTAATCCAAATTGGCGGATATCGCCGCTAAACAATTCTACTGCCGGATGCAGGTCTTGAATAAACATATTATACCCGCGGCCATGGCCGTCATTAACCAAAAACTGGGTATCTTTTATGGCTTGCAGTGCTCCTTCAACTGCGGCATTGATATCATTCGCCATATATTTCCGGGCTAATTCATATTCTCGACCGGTTAAAAAGGTCTGATCTTCAGAACTTAATCCACTTATGCCTTCTAAATCAGTTGCAATATATATTTTCATTTATAAAAGATTACACAGATTTATTAAAAATGATTACACAGATTGAAACCTTATCAATAAACACCAAACAACTTTGCCGCTTGTACCATCGCTTCGATATTTTCTTTCGGTGCCGCTTGTGGGATATCATCACCAGAGCCCAGCATATATCCGCCACCAGCAGCACCTTGTTCGATACATCGTTTCGATTCTTCTAGAACTTGGTCCGGGGTACCGTTCAATAAAGTCAGAGTATTAACTCCACCCATTAAACAGACTTTATTTCCTACTCGGGTTTTAGCATTAGCGACATTAACTCCCCCAAGCGGGTCGAGTGGTTCGATCGCATCTACTCCGGTTGCTGCCATTAATTCTAGAATAGGAGCCGAATTTCCGCAAATATGGAGATATACTTTAACGCCGAATCGATGAAATAGTTCAGTTACCCTTTTATGTAATGGTAAACAGAATTCCCGATATTGGTCTGGCGATATGATACTACAGGATGCCCAGGCATCGCCAATATATATTCCATGTACCCCGGCTTCGATATATGCCTTCCCAAGTTCGATACTGATTTCGGTCCCGATATCCATAATCTGTTTAGCCAACGAGGGGTAATCATATAAATCCAGCATCGCCTGGTCGGA
>JBHGBB010000266.1:0-4085 GCA_041946755.1 bacterium
TCGCATAGCAGGACACGCAGCCTTTACAGTAATTTATCTTCTTGCGGGCTAACCATCAAATTTTTAGTAGTTGAAACGATATACTGCTTAAAAGTATCCAGATTCAGGATATAGGTTGTTCCTTCCGACCAATTCGATGGATTCGGTTCGAATATTTCCAGATATTTTCCATGTTGATATATATCATAATCATCGGTACCCCGGGTGCTTTTGTATATCGGAGTTGATTTGTGAGAATTTATCGCATAATCCCAGATGGTGAAATATTGAGTAATACTTTTTCTGCCAACCGTAACGGTTTGATAAGTGAGATACCGAATCGTCGTCTGGTTTGTCCACCAAACGCGATCGAGTTTGGCGTTATCTAGGTTAAGTTTCTTTTTCTGTTTGGTATTCGTATCATATAAATATACCAGCTTGATCGTATTATTCCCGATACTCTTTTGCTCCCAAAATATAAAATACCGGCTATCCGGACTCCAGCGTAGGTCAAGTTCTATATCTGCCATGCAGGTGATCAGATGGGAATCGCCATTCCTAATCCTAGAGCCCAGAAACTCTTTCGATTTCAGCGCTGTATCACATACATAGAGTTCATAAGTGCTCTTTTTATCGAATCCTATTTCGATCGCGAATTTCTTCTTATCCGACGCTACTCCGATAATATCGTTCCATTTGCGATTATATCGGGCAGAACTTATCGTATGGGTAGCGATATTAATCTGATTTTTAAAGATAACCATCTCGCCTTTTCTCGCTTTATTTAATCGGAAAAGGCTCGTAAGCGCATGGATCGCGGTTCCCTCGTTATTAAATGACAATGAAGTAGCGAAACTGGGAAGTTTGACTAATGACTGGATTTCGATTCCCTGCCGCGACCAGAGGACATTGAGTAACAGAATCATCACGAAAATTAGACAAATTCCACCAAACTTGATCAGCGTTCGACTCGATACCCTTTCGGTAAACGAGACGAACATCAATAATAACGAAATCAGGGCGATTAATCCGGCGAATAGATATACCCAGGATTCGAGTGCCATCGCCATGCCGGCGACTAAAATAATTATGCCTGGAAAAAAGGTAAGGTTTAGGTAAGCAATAATCCTGCTTTTTTGCGGATGCCGATAACTAAGTAAGCTGATATGGATTCGCATGAATACTAGGTAGAAGAAGAAGAAAAACGATAGAAGTATCCAATCGAATACCGGACCGTTGAGAATCGCAAAGAACCGCCAGAGAAAAAGTAGGGTAAATACCAAATAGACGCTGGAAGACCAGATTCGGAACGCATGCGGTTCGCAGTGTCCTTGTTCCATATATCGATAGAAATCGATATCCATCTCGACATTAGGCGCATAAGCCTGTATCAACTCCATTAGTCCCATATAATTATTCAGATGGCCGCTGACTTTAATATGGTGGGACTGCTCTTTTAGCTCATAATAAATTATCCCGCGCGCGAATTTTATCTTTTTGATACTGGACCAGGGAATAAATTGTTTCTTCCAAAGAATCCAGCGGATAGATATACCATCCTGTTGCGCAATTATTCGATAGGCAAGAAAGATCGATACATAGATAAAGAAACAAACTATCCCGATTATCAATGGCATTAAATTATATTGATTATCGCCAAGTACCCGTAATATCCAGTAATAGGGGACGGTTATAACCAAACATAACAAGAATGGATAGAGAACCGCATAGGTTCGATTTATTCGAAACCAGCCTAACATAATTGCTCCGAGAGTGGGTAATGTATCAATATTAACTGCTATTTGAACGTACAGAGATAGATATCACTTTTAACCGGGATACTGAGGTTTAGCATCGGAAAGACCAATTGATCCCCGTTTGGCGACCAGGCCCAGTATCTGCCTACTATGCCAGCAAATATCGAGGATACCATATTCTGGTCTGTTATTTTGTATTCCTGTAACCCGTCACTCGTGACCGCAAACACCGCTGAACCAAATCCCGGAACACAGAAATAGATAATATATTTCCCAGAAGGAGAATAGCAACAATCGGTAATTTTACCTTCAGTCGTCGGTATGGTTCGGCTGGATTTCGTTTTGAGATTATATTCGATTAATCGATCATCGAAATCAGCAGAGGATTGAACATAAAGGATTCGGTCTCCTAGCGGATGAAAAGTATAATGCTCGGTTTCGAGTTTCGGTAACTCAATTTGTTGAAACGAATCCATGGCATATAATGCATCTGGCATCCCGGTTCCGCTGCCTAATTGAAATAACGCTATATATCGGTTATTCGCAACAATTCGATATGTCCGCCAGCTTTCGGGAGCATGGAATACTTTCTTTGGTTCCCTTTTATTAATATCGATATCCCAAATCGTATAATACTTTTCCACCTGTTCCGAGGAAGCTTGTTCATAGGTTAAATAGCGAATAGTGGTTGGGTTTGTCCAGAACGCTTCCGTAAGAAAACTATCGAGCGATATCAAGGTATCTTTCTGTTGAGTCGCAACATTATATAAGATTAGTTTCCGTCCTTTTTTCTGTTGTGAAGGAACCGGAGATTGATATACCAGAAATTTCCCATCCGGACTCCAGGATTGCTCCGATCGAGAATAGTTTACATATAACGCGAAATTTATTGTGGTTTGATGATCAATAACCTGAAACGAATTTAAGGTAGCATTATATACGCGTAATTCAGTGAATTTATTTTGGGTATTACTGGATAAAATCGGCATTAAGATATGGTTACTATCCGGTGACCAACCGAACCGGGTCATTCCTTCTTCAACCTTCGTTGAAGTTACCGTATATCCCGGAACCGAAATGAGATATTCCCAAACCTTACTTGGTGTCTCAGTCTGGTTCATGTCAAGCTCACTGGCTTCCATAATCAGTTTAGTTCCATCCGGTGACCAGGAAATATCGTTCACTGCTCCGGTTACCGTTGCAATTCTCGTATGCGGGATAGTTAATCTACTCAAAACTTTTTGCGAGCCATAATATATCCCGATAAATATGATTAGTCCAGCCAATATAGAGATTGCAATCGATTTACCCGAAATCTTCTTAACCGCAGCGATAATTAATAAAATAACGAAAAAGGTTAAGAGTAATGGAAGAAGTAAATAATAGCGGTTCGCATTCCCGATAAACATCGAGCCTAAAGTATAGGCACCGATGATATAAAAAATGATTGACACGATAGTCAATATAGATGTTTTCTGCGGATTCCGATATCGTAATAAGTAACATTGTTTCAAACTGACCAACCAACCGATAGCTAAAAGAAATAGCATCGGGGGGTCCCATAGTATCGAGGTGAACGCATCCGTATATCCCCAGAAGACTAGAAGGAAGATGATGAGATAATAGGCCGAATACCGGATTCGGGTAGATAAGGTTTCGCTGGTGTTCCGATCTCTAAATTTATTCCATCGTGATGGCGGCTGGAGTTGGGTATGGTCGATTATCGATTGGACCAATTGAAGATAATTTACGATATGATTTGGAACCGTTACCGTTAATAATTTCCCCTCTTTTTCAACCCGGAGTTTAAATACCGGGAGATTGAGAATGGGTATCCGGTAAAATAGCAGGTGCCGAATCGAGGTCCAGGGGATAACGGTACTAGGTTTCCTGAAATAGCGAATGGTCAATCCTTGGTCATCGAGTTGAATCCGATATTTCGAATGGATCTTAAACACCCCGGCACAAACGATAAACCAGAATATCAGCCAGAGAATCCGATATTCACGAAATCCCGGAAAAAAGAAAATTACTGTCAGGAAAAATACCATCCAGATGATTTCATCTACCAGATTCCGTTTAAATTCGGTCATAACCTTTCCACCTAGAAATTATTTGCAGGGTAAATTCTAAAATTTGATTACGATTTATTTCAAGGTAACCAAGCCTAAAATCGTTTGGTTATAGAATGGGAACAAGAAAATATTTAGTAGTATTTGTTTCCCATCCGGCGACCAAGAGAAAACGCTATTATTATACGTATATAATGTCGCCATAGGATTTAAAGAGCTTATTTTCTTTCGGTTGGTTCCATCAGCGTTAATAATATAGAGGCAATATCTTCCCTCT
>JBHGBB010000267.1:0-4063 GCA_041946755.1 bacterium
GAATATCTGGGACTGGAATTATGCCAGAAACCGGGATTGAAGAGAATCATAGCCTTCCAAGAAAAGAAATCGATAATAGCGTAATCGTATGGAAATGGTTTCTGGCATTTGAAGTAATCACCATTTTAGGGATAGCGATTTGGAAATTACGTATCGTTAACGATGATACCTTTATTACTCTTCGCTATGCTTATAATCTCATCCATGGGTTTGGGTTGGTATTTACTCCTGGAGAGCATATTCTCGGTATTACCAATCCATTACTCGCCATGCTGCAGGCATTGTTTAGTATCCCCACCGTCGGGAACGTTCTTTTGGGAGCGTATCTCCTGCAATATACCTTGATGATCGCCAGTATTATCTTAATCCACGATCATTTTCAGAACCGGTTGGTTACTATCGCCAGTATTCCGTTATTATTCTTCAATCAGCAGACGTTGGGATATTTCGGTAATGAAACCATCCTGATTTTGTTTCTTTCACTAGCAGCGCTCTATGCACTCAAATCGCACCGCGATATCCTGTTTTCGATTGTATTATCTTTATTATATCTCGCCCGGTTTGATGGATTTATATTCGGCATAATAGCCAGTATAATCTGGGGGTATCAACGGCGGCCGATATCATTTAAAAAAGTTGTTCTCCATATCTCATTATGGGCATCATTGCCGATCTTGTGGCATATATTCGCTTATATCTATTATGGAAACTTCTTTTCCAATTCGGTTAGTTCGAAAATACTATTCTCTTCTCAACTCCATCTCAAATCTTATCTATCGATGCTTATCGAAAACCGACTCCCGGAATTATTTATCGCATCGGGCACACCAATCCAGGCGATTTTATTTATTTTCGGCATCTATTTTTTCTGGCGGTATTTAAGAATATATCTCATTTGGTTTTTGGGAATAACTTTAGTCTATTGGTTAATAAAAGCACCCGGGGTTTTTATTTGGTACTATTATACGTTAACGTTTCTGACGATACTTGCGGTAAGTTGCGGAGTTGCATATTTAACCGAAAAATTTTTATCTAAACCGATCCTCAGATATATTTTCGCTGCAATAGTAGTATGTATTTTAATTTGGGGGGTATCCAATAAAAGCTGGGAGCGATTCTCGTGGGAACAGCAGCGATTTCAATTGTATCAAGAAATCAGTCAATTTATTCTCCCGACGATAACGCATAATACATATATAGAAACTAATGAAATCGGTATTCTGGGATATTATCTAAATTGCCGGATTTTAGACCATCATTTTCTCGTTACCAAACAAGGGATCGGACCGCATCGATTCCCGGATATCGTTCAGTATCGTAGTTTATTGCAGCCGCAATATATTATTATCAACCCTTATCGAACGTTGCGGCAGGAAGAATTAATCCAATTCCCTGGGTATCGTTATCTCACAGTAGTTCGCTCTCCCGGAAATACCATTCACATCTATATATTCGAACGGCTACGCTAACCTCGGATATTTTTTACATTAACCGCACCATGGTAAAATGGGCTATTTTTTAATAATGACACGGTTATTTCCAGCGGTTATGTAATAAATCATACCGTTTATTTTTATCTTTTTTCTCCTGTTTTTCTTTTTCTAAAAGTTCGATATTTTGATTCTGTTTAACGGTAAGAACATAAGCTCGGATCGCACTGCATAAGATAACCACGGCATAAATCAGGATATAAGTCCAGCCGCCGGCTTCCATAAATCCTAACGGACTTCGATAACAGCTATAGATTATCCATTGGGTAGCGACGGCGACTATTGCCCAGAGCAGACCGACCAGATATGCTCCGGCATAATAATGGCCCAGACCGGGATAGAGGATACTAAGAAGAATAACGAGAGATAATGATTTATATTTTGCCGGCATAAAGGTGTCCCCCTGATATTTCTAGAGAATATTTCATCCGGGAGTTGAGACAAAAATATAAAATTACCCACCTTTATTTTAGCACTAAAATGATATTTTAAGTACTTTTTCTTGAGTTTATGTTCAGGTAAAATCAAATTGGCAGCCTGCCAATCTGATTTTGGTATGGGTAGCGATATAAGGATATCCGATATCCCTATATCGCGCTGCGGAGTTCCATGGAAATAAGTGTCTATTTAATCGCGGGAAAAAAGACAGAGTATTATCAGTTTTGCAAGCTGCCAATCTGATCCGGGAGTTGGGTTTTGACGAGGGATATCGGATATCCCTCGTCCTCACCCTGCTACTGTACCATACCGTACAGGCTACATTTTCTCTAACGCGGCGATACGTTCTTCAACCGGCGGGTGGGTATCAAACATATTGTTCAATTTACCGGATAAATCTTTGAGTGGATTTACTATATAGAGATGAGCAGTAGCTTTATTAGCAACTTCTAATGGTTCGGTATCAGCGGAAATCTTTTTTAACGCATCCGCTAATCCGGTTGGATATCGGGTTAAAAGCGCACCGGAAGCATCCGCCAGAAATTCCCGGCGCCGGGAGATAGCTAACTGGATTAATTTGGCTATAAACGGCGATAAGATCGCTAGTATAATACCGAGAATAAGGAAAATCGCCATCGCTGAACCACCGCCACCGCGAGATGAAGAGCTACTTGACCGGCTTCTTCTTCCTCTACCGCCGCCATACCACATAAACCGTAAAAACCAGTCGGATAAGAGCGCGATTACTCCGACCATAACTACCGTTAAAGTTTGTAATAGAATATCATAATTTTTAATATGGGATAATTCATGGGCGATTACCCCTTCTAGTTCGGTGCGGTTAAGCTTCTGGAGCAACCCGGTAGTAACCGCAACGACACTATGCTCCGGATTTCTGCCGGTAGCAAACGCGTTCGGTGCAGTATCTTCGATAACATATATTTTCGGTTGCGGTAATCCGGCAGCGATACATAACCCTTCAACGACATTATTCAACTGCAGAAATTCTTCCCGCGATGCCGGCCGCGCTTGACTCATCGCTAATACGATTTTGTCGCTATAATAATAGCTGCCGAAACTCATCCCAATCGCAATGATGATTGCGAGCGGAAACGATATATACATTCCATACCCCATCGCCCGGCCGAAAATATATACGACTAACATCACAAAAATAATAAAGCCGGTTACCATGAAAGTAGACCGCCGTTTGTTACTGGAGATTTGATCGTAAAGCATAGTTCATCTATATTGTTGATTTCGGATTGCGGATTGCGGATTTACGGGTTATTCTATTCGACCGAGTGGTTTTTATTGAAGTTATCATAATTGCTAAGAGTTCATTTGCTTCTTTTATCAAAGTTTCAACCAAGTTAAATTTAAGAATTTTACTATCAACCAATAATTCTAACCAAAATATCGTTTCATCCAATTCTTCTTCAACAATTCCAAGCTTAAAAACGAAATCGGCTGGAGATTTCGCCCGGCAAGCAGCGCGATAATTTGAACCGACCGAAGTCCCGGAACGCAATATCTGTTTACCCAGGACATCAGATACTCGTTCTCGAGGTAAGGATTCGACTAACTTGATTATTCTTAATGCAAAAGATTTGGTTCTTTGCTTCAAATCTTGCGAATTCATCGGGTATTCATAAAATCGATTGCGGATCGCAGAACTGGTTTTCCCATTCCGCAATCCGCAATCCGAAATCCGAAATTAAAAAATCAGCAATCAGCAATCTTTAATTAAGTGAACTGTACCTTGACTGGCTCTTTAGCCGCGGCTTCTTCAATTTCGAAATAATCCCGCGGTTTAAATCCGAACATACTCGCAATCAGGTTGGTCGGGAACGTCTGCTGCGCGGTATTAAACTGCATCACATTATCATTATAGAACTGCCGAGCATAGGCGATTTTCCCTTCGGTACCGGTCAATTCTTCTTGCAAGGCTAAAAAGTTCTGGTTCGCTTTCAATTCCGGATACGCTTCCGCCACCGCAAACAACGATTTCAATGCCGATGAAATCATATTATTGGCATCTGCCTGCTCTTTAACGGTCGTAGCCGACGCCATTTTCGCCCGCGCTTCGGTAACCTTCTCAAACGTTTCCCGTTCGTGTTTGGCATATCCTTTAA
>JBHGBB010000268.1:0-4037 GCA_041946755.1 bacterium
CTGGGGAAGCTGTAGATGCGATCGGCCAGCAGGGCCAGCAGGAACATGCCGCCGGCTTCAATGGTATGCCGATAACGGCGCCAAATACTACTCAACCGCGGCAAGGAAAGAACGGGAGCGGATTCGGGACCGAAGGGCGCCCGGAAAAACTGTAGGGAAAATCGTAGGGGAATTCCCGCCGAAACCTGCCAAAATCCGACGAAAAGCACGGAAGCGTTAGAGACGCGAAAACCCGCGACTGGCGCGGGTTTCAGTGTGTTTTCAGTGATTTAGGAGCTTGCTTCGGTTTTGGTTCTCAGCCATCAAACCAGGGTTCGAATCCCTGTAGCGCTACCATAAAACAAAAAGAAGTCAGAGGCAAGAAGTAAGATGTCAGATAAACCTGCACTGTTTTTTCTAACTGCTGATTTCTGACTGCTGAATTCTATCTTCTATTTTCTAGTAGTTCGGAGCGTATGCTTGCCGAATTGGAATAATACTCCGGTCGATCGGTTTATAGTTTTCGATACTACCGACCCGGGCTAGATGTACCCAATCGCGCATTACTTTCCCACCGGTATCCGAGAAATATTCGGTGAGATATCCTACCCCGCGAGAGTTAGACGAGAAATATTCCATGCCGGTTATTTTCCCTTCCGGGTTCCTTGCCCAGCGGATAAAGATTACCGAATGGCCGGAACCATTATTCCGGCTGAAATCGCAGAAATCGCCGGATTTTGCTTCTTCCCAATTAGTAATCTTTTTACCTAATCCATAGAACTCGATTGCTTTCTGCGGACTATCGGCTTCTCCTTCGATATACCATAACTGGATGAGATTAAATAAATCATAGAAGGTCATATTATTATAATTATCGGGGTCGATTCCTTTCTGCATATTCCGCAGTTTCAT
This sequence comes from bacterium, assembly GCA_041946755.1. Classification (GTDB taxonomy): domain Bacteria; phylum UBP4; class UBA4092; order JAOAEQ01; family JAOAEQ01; genus JBHGBB01. The sequence goes on from JBHGBB010000268.1 coordinate 892, forward strand.
CGCTCGATAGAAAACTTCAAAAGTTAATCCGCAACAATAACTGCATCGAGTACCGTTTGGATGAGCTTTCGCAACAATCCGCCCTTGATAATACAGATCTTGAGTAACTCCAAGATATTTATCATATTCTAACGGCTTACAGCGATATGGATATTCCCCGGTTCCGAGCGGATATGCATCGATTACTTTCAATACATACGGATTCAAATCACCCTCGGCATCATCAAGCACCGGGGTCGCTTTTGCGAGAAATTTATCTACTGGCGAAAAGTTCCGGCCGTCTACCGGATATGGTCTCACTTTATCGCTTAACGCTGGATTATTTTCTTTCTCTTTCGTTTTAGTTCTATTTGCTTTCTTCGTTTCTTTCTTTTTATTCTGATTTACCGTAGCACAACTGGTGAGTAATAATGATAGAACTAATACTAATCCTAAATAAAAATAATACTTCAATTTCATGGGGTTAATGCTCCTTCCGAAATAGTAAACCTTAGGGTTGGGTTGTTATTATTATCTTACCATGAAGTAACTGATGTGCCAAGAAGAAAAAAAAGAGAATAGGACCAGATCTCCAACCAGATATCTGATATTATTCGAGTTAGATGAGACTGGTCCTTAACAATGTTTGTGGAGTATTACTATCTTCTTTTTACTCTGTTTCGACTATTACCTCATCAAAATAGAGCGATTGATTTGGTGACCCTATCGGATTAATACCTACTATCTGGACTGCATTGTATCCGGTTAGCGGAATGAATCCCAACTGCAGTTCATGCCATACTCCGGGTACCCATTTCCCTGCCTGGAATATTGCATTTGCACTTTCGACAACTTTCGAATATCCGCTATCGTAGCTATACACATAGAGATATACTTTTTGGGTATTCGCTATCGTACTGGCGTTGCTTAATACTAAAACTGACGCACCAGCGTTAGTTCCTGAACTAGCGAAATTAAACATCTGGCTGATTTTCCCTTTTTCACCGCCGGTTTGGGTACCGAGTAATAAATTACTCCATCCAGACCAAGTGCCGGCAGTAGATGCATCTCCATATGGTTGGATTAGCCATCCGGTAGTTCCGGAATCAAAATCTGAGTTGGTTAAGGTTACTGTTCCGGTAGGTATCTCTGCACCGGCATATACCCAAACATCATCGATATATAAACTCCCGGTCACCCCACTATACCCCATATTTATCCCGACTACTTGAACTCCGAGAAAAGTCGTTTCTGCATAAAACGAAATTTGTAGGGTTCGCCAGGTAGTTACCGGAGTTAATGCGCCGGAACCATAAGCGAGTACCTGGTTTCCGGTAGCCGCAACTGCAGCTGTATTATCCAGTTGCTGCAGATATAAATATACTTTCTGCTGTTTGGTAGGATCCGCAATATCGGTAGCAACTTTCGCAACGGCGGTATACCACCCGGGTGTGGTGACATTAAATACCTGTGATATTTTCCCTTTTTCTCCCGGTGCCTGGGTTAATTTAAGTACTCCGGTTTGGTCGGAATAATTGGATAACCACGTTAGGTTGCCGCTAGCGCTCCCATCGCCGTATTTCTCGAAATACCATTGGGTGGTATCGCTGCCAACACTGAATGTACCATAACTATTCAGATATTCCGGTGTACCGGTTTGCCAATAGGTATATGCAGCATCGATAAAATTCGATGGGCTGGTAGCGAAAATAACCGTTGAAGTTTCGTTCGCTACGGTATTCGGATGCGAATCTCCGGTGCGATACTCCGCTCTGGTCATGTTTCGTACCGGGTATACACCGGTTGTATCGCCATTACCGGGAGTATATTCTTCGGTACCGGTATAATTGTCCGGATAAGTTAATACCTCAAACCAATCGAATACCGCGACATTATGCAACGTCGGATGTGCGGCATTATAACTCGGGAGCCAAACATTTTTCAGCCAGTTATTGAACACTCGGGCGCGGTCTGCCCATTCATTACAGGTTTCAGCCGGGATATTCGACGGCGCGGTTACCGGAATAAATAGGATATCCGGGTTCTCAGCGAAAATCTGTTCTAATGGTTTATAAGTATACAGATTATAGGTATAGGTACTATTGCTTCCCAGTGGATGCCGATATACCGCTCGATAGTTGGCTAAAGATTGGTCGTCAATAAACGGGTCACCGGGTTCGGTGCCATCAGAATAAATCTGGCTGATCGGGAAACAGCTTTTAAACATAATGATTTTATTGGTACCATTAGCGCAGCCAAACTGTTTCACCTGCTGTAGATAATCGTTGAACCAGAGTATCCAGTGGTTCATATTGGTATTATCGCCGGGAACGGAACCTAACGAATCCGGTCTACCGGTATCGGGAGATAAAGCATCGCCATACGTTATCTCATTTACTTCATCAATATAGCTTTTTGCATCCAGCGCGGTACTTAGCCCATCACTCAACCAGTTCGCTCCGCAGGAATGATGAATAAATATCAGGTCATCGGTACCCGCCCGAACTAGTGAAAACGCGAGAATAATAAATAAGGTAATAATACTATAAAAAAGGGGTGGCTTTTTCATATGGTTCTTCTCCTTTTAATATTTTTATTATTAATTCTGTTTATTGAAATAAAATATTTTTGGGGTTAGTCAATTTTGCCATTGGGATTTGGAATTTGGAATTTTATTTGACATTTGGATTTTGACATTTGTCATTTGTATTATACCGATAACTGTAGCGCAACTTAAATTTGGTGTCAATAAAAATATTGATTTTTTATATGGTAGGGGCGACTCATCGAGTCGCCCGAAGGTAACGGGCAAGGCATGCCTTGCCCCTACCCAAAGCAACACCTTGATATAATCCTCAATTCAATAAGAGTTAGAATAAAAGAAGATGATGTTGAAGAGTAGGTTTTTCTTTGGATAATTTGGTTTTCTATTCGTAATGCAAGGCTTCGATCGGATTCAGGTTAGCGGCTTTCGATGCGGGATAGATGCCAAAGAACATCCCAACGAATACCGAAAAGAGTAATGCAATAATTATTGAACTGGGCATAATCGCAGCCGGGATTTCGCCTCGAGTTAGGATATCGATTGATTTCGCTAATAAGATACCGAGAATAATTCCGACTACGCCACCGCAGCCGCTGATAGTCCCGGCTTCAATCAGGAATTG
>JBHGBB010000269.1:0-4001 GCA_041946755.1 bacterium
GCATCGATTGCCATGCCATTCAGCTTTTCGGCATGAATCGTGGTACTGGAGCTATTAGTATATACCCATTCCATACTTACTGCAGGACTCCAACTATATTGCGATTCGTTATACCGATACACGTTCACAAACTCTTGATAGGATTCATCCACGGTTGCCGTACTATAAGTATACCCATGGAAATACTTGGTTCCATAGAGCGCTACAAACGTGGTTGATCCATCAGAGGTAGCGGCGACATCGGTATTATTCAGCCACATTGATGCAAGGCGGGCACTATCATCAGCCACATAATAATCCCAATATGTATCGATGGAATATTCAGCCATGCCACCGACTATCGGCGTCCCTTGGATATGGTATCCTAAGGCGATATATTGTTTATCATCTTCAATCGGTCCGCTTGCCGGAAATACTACTATATTGGTTCCATTAAGCGTACTACTATCGTATTTACCGGAAATCGCTCTCCGGAAAACTAGACTCTTCCCCCCTAGATAATCAAATCCGTAACCTTCAGGTGTGGTATCATATGCATACGTCCTATTATTGTATCTAAATGTCGTAACAATATCTGTAGGATACACTACCGCTCCTTTGTAATGATACCCAAGGTCTAGTCTACCAATCGGGTCGGTATAATTTGCTGCCGTTGTTTCCGCAATCCAGCGCAAGGTGGTATTAGAATCCCGATTATTATCTACCGTATCCTCGCTGTTTGTCCAGCCTAAAGAAGCGAAATTGCTACAAGTAACCGCAGCATTAGTCCCGGCAAAACTGGCGGGCGTAATCCGTACCGCACCTTTATTAACTGCCGGACTTTGTGCCAAATCCTGCGCTAGGAATCGAGCAGAAGCGCCATCATACGCGCTCAATGCTAATCCATTATTGGTTCCTCCGGTAATACTCGGAATATCATACTGTAAGGCAAAATAGGGGTCTTGATACGGGTCAGCATACGCATGATCGTCCCGGACATAATAAGTACTACCATCCGCAGCCACATATATCCAATAAAAACCTCCTAATTGGATATTAAGGTATGGTAAATAAATATCCAGTTTACTACTATTTTGTCCAAAGGTTAGGGTTAGATAACTCCCGGAATCAATTTCCCAGGGAGACCCTTCCTCTCCTTCCCCCTTTTCTGGAGGGTCATTATAGAACCGAATGAGTAAACTGCCCCAGTTGGTTGGCGAATAATCAGAATAACCAGAACTATTATAGATACCCAGCCAATTGCATCCCCAATTCTCATAAGCAAAAAACCACATCCCAGCACTTGGAGATGGCGGAGATTGGCTTAATCCAGAAATATCTACCGATTGAATATCATTTAGCCGTAGCGGTATCCGGGATGCATCCCCGGTGCGTTGGGCTAAATAGAATCCATCATGCAGAAATTTATATTTCTTCTGATTGTCGGCTACCCGAGACTTATGTACCAGCATCGGACAATAATCATTAATCATATCCCGATTTTCGGTGGTACTGGTATTTAAGGAAATACTGCTACCGGCAACATTAATCTGGTTATTCCAGTATACATTGTTCCGGGTCTCAACCTGGATATTTGAGTTGGTTGAAGTAGTGCTAATGGTACCCGCATAATTGCTGGTAAAAATATTATTCTCCAGCCGGGTAATGATTTTTCTGCTGGTGGTCGAGGATAAGGTATTGGTAATATATACTGCAGTATTGTTATTATAGAAGGTATTACTCTGCAAATAACTTACCACGACCGTTGGGATTCCATACGACCCTAAGACTATCCCATACTTATTATCAGTAAAAAGATTATTTACCGCATGACCGCTATAATTAAATGCTATTCCCTGATAATTCTGCTGAAATACATTATTCTGGATCGGGCGAGTAATATTCATATCTCCATTAACTCGAATCCCATATTGGGCGTAGTCAATTTCACTATATTGAATATCGCTATCCGGGTCAGCGTCATAGCGTAATGTTATTCCCGAATGGTCATACAGGTCTAATCCTCCGCGTAGTGGAGCTTGGATATCATCAGAAGTAGCATATACTGAAGTAAACCTAATCGGGTCATCACCGGTTCCGATTGCCGTTAGTTTAGAATTACTTTTAACTCGAATGCGGACGGTATTATTGCTTAAGGTACGATAAAATGATACCACTACCCCCGGATCGATTAATCCCGGATTCGCATAATCACCGATATCAAGATAACAACTCCCTTCAGTCCAAGGCTGAATCACCGCATCGACCGGGTCGTAGTGATACCCTAAGTCTACCTGTCCGGTATCACGATTAACCTTTTGCCAATGGTAGTCGCCATGGATAGCTGTAGTATAAACCGATGGTGGAAATATGGTTTTAGCTGTCATCCCGGCATCACTCGCAATCATTGAGCCACCATCGAAACAAGGATTGGTTGGTACAGAGTTATTACTATGTCCTTCATAATTTGGATCTAAATAATATTGCCCATTCGGTACTGCAGCATAAAGACTATAATAATCTCTTAAGAAAAGACAAGAACTACAAACCGAAGGGTCAGGATTAATATCATTCCGCCAGAAAGCGTTATGATGCGCTTCCGGGAAACTACCCCCTGCAGTACTATATGCCGCATACCCACAATTGGAAATAATATTATCATAATATTGTATGGTCCCATTATATCTTGCATCGAGGGCCAATAGCGTCGAATCAATAGTATTCTGATTTACCTGGACCTGCGCACTTGAATCCGCAACAATGCCATTCATGCATCCACTGATAATATTATTGGTTATCGTAACGCCACTGGTATTGCCGCAATAAACTGCAATATAGCAGTCCCGGAAGATACTGTCTTTCACGGTAAGACCACTACTCTGATATTTTATACCATATGTTGCATACCGGATTTTCGCATAATTCACTCTACTGTTATTTTGCGCACCGGAATTATATTCTAATGCGGCATTATAATCAGTTTGATATGCGGTAGTGGTGCCTACGGTAACGTCTTCACCGACAGTTTCATCATTAGCACTGGTAAAAATGACATAATCGAATTTATTGCCCATAACCTGAATCTGGCCACCGGCATCTGCTCGAAGATGGGCGTTACTACCGAACTTGACCACTGCGCCGCCTTCAATAACTAACGAGCTTCCGCTGATGACATGGACTAAACCAGAGACATAGATGGTCTGCCCGGAGCGCCATAGTTCATGGCCGCCCATATAGGTATTACTCCATAACTCATAATCAATGGTTACCGGGAGCGATGCGGACTGAAGCCAAGAATAGGGGATACCTTCGATTAAATAATTATGGCTATTGATCGATACTACCCGTTGTTGGACTGAAATCTCTTTTCTCGATTCTGCATTGTCAAACGCCTGGTTGGGTTCGAATCGACATAACAGGTTTCCGGTTTTCGCATTACTAATATCTATCGGATAATCATTGGCAGCGAGATTATCACCAATATATCTCTCATTATCTACCGATACCTGCAGGTTAGCGGTAGTCGCTAAATCCAGTTCGGTAGCAACAATCAATTGGGTTGATGCGGGATTTAAGCCATAATGTGAGGGAGATTGATAGCTGGATACCGAATGAATAATTGCATTCTGCAGAAATGCGCCTTTAGTATAGACATATTCAATATCTACTCCGGGGAAGACATTACGATATACCAGTTTATTCGGGCTGATTAATTGAGGAACAACGCTATTTGGGGTAGCGAGAAATACTGAACTGCCATTACTGGAATCATAATACCCTAAATATTTTATCCCTAATCGGAAGGTTTGGTCTTTAACCTTATAGATAATCGACCAAGGGACTCCGCCTGCACCGGATAAATCACCGGCAAAGCTAACCTGATATGCACCTTGGTTGGCTTCATAAGCCATACCAGATACGTTTGAAGGAGTTATCTCTTCTACGGTGGGTACCCAATCAGGGGTATCAGTTTCACTTCTGTTGTAACAGAGGTTGTCGGCTTTCTCATACACCTGATTCTT
>JBHGBB010000027.1:0-26292 GCA_041946755.1 bacterium
TACTTTTCCTCCTAAGTTATGAGATTGGTGTTGATAGAATAACTATAGGCAAGAAAAGAGTGGAGGAAGTGTCTCTATGAGCAAAGGTTAAATGGACAGTGAAGGAGAAAACTAACTTTGGAGTGCGAAAGTTTACTTTCGCCATGCTTTTCTGAAGTTTACTTCAGGAATCATGCTATTTCAGGAGCAAGCTCCTGAACTGCACAGCGGTAGTAAACTACCGCATTCCATAGATATTGCGGAATCTAACCCGAATTGGTCCGACCAATTCGGGTTAGATTCCGGATACAAGTCATAATATTTTCGAGTTTAACCGGTTTGTGGTAGAATTACCGATTGAAATACTCGGCTAGCCAACCTATTTCATCGAAAGAAGGACTGGATTATGAACTCTATTAATCGTAATACTATTCTATATATAGGAATTCTATTCATGCTATGCAGTCAATTCGGCTGTCAAATAACGCAAGAGGGGAATAAAATGATCGCGAAAGCTGATACCGCCATAATGCTGAAATATTATACCCAACAGGATACGATTACCGACCCGGGTAAATATGCCTATTTATATCAAGATTTACCTTCGGATATCCCGCAGTTAGTTCAAGTCGTTCAAGGAGTAATGATTCATATCTTCCATGCCCAGCGGTATGGAGTCCAGTTAACCGAAGATCAGAAGAAAGAGGTTAATCTTCGAAGGATGGACCTCCGATTAGCCCGGATTCTAGAACTTAATAGCCAGCCGATAACTATCGCCCGGGAACCCAAAAAGAAGGTGGTTGGCAACTGCCGGGATTTCTCGGTATTCATGTGTTCGGTTCTAAGATATAAAGGGATACCGGCTCGTACCCGATGCGGGTTCGGAACCTATTTCATCCCCGGTAAATATGAAGACCATTGGATATGTGAATATTGGGATAAAAAAGAGAAACATTGGGTCCAACTCGATCCCCAACTTGATGATGTCCAGAAGAAAGCCATGAATATCTCGTTCGATTCCTTAAATATGCCAGCCGGAAAATTTCTAACCGGGGGAGAAGTATATCAGTTATGCCGGTCAGGTAAAATCAATCCGGATGATTGCGGAATAGCTGATATGCATGGATTATGGTTCGTTCGGGGAGATTTATATCGGGACCTGATGGCGTTAAATAATCTGCCGATATTACCCTGGGATTGTAATCCGCTGATGTATGGTAAACTGAAACTCCCGAATGAAGATGCATTGGATGACCATATCGCCGAATTAACCGGTTCGAAAACCACCCGATTCGCTGAATATCGGAAATTATATGACTCCGACCCGAATCTCCGGATGCCATCGGAGTGGAAACCATAACATTTTAAATTTAGCAATTAGCATTTTAAATTGCAAATTGTAACAGAATAAAGATGTATAAATCTCATTTATCTGAATAGAACGCTAGCATTTTAAATTTAGCCCCGAATTTTTTCGGGGTAAACATTTAGCATTGTAAATTTCAAATTTAGGAGGAGATATGAAACTATTAAATCAGAATAGTTTAGCTGTTACCATCGATGCGATAAATGAAAAGATATTTTTCAATCAGCCGATATCCGGTTCCGAGAAAAAAGAGGTTGCCATTTGGCTAGCAGGCCGGCAAGGATTACCGGGGTCATATGCCGGGATGTTCGCGCCAACCAAATCGGATATTAGTTTGGGATTTAAAGTATTCACCGGTGAACCGGTTCGAACCGGAGCTGCTACCCGCCATATTCTGGGTGAAGAAACCTGCCGGGTATTAATCGTATTAGGCATAAAATCGCCGGAAGTTAAAAAAGCGCTAGCCTCGGCTACTGAAGGTATCGAATCCCGGATCATGGATTCTGTTTCCCGGGGATATCAAATCGGAACTTATTGTTGTGGGATATGTACCGATTCTTTCTGGCGGCATCTCGCGGTTGGTGGAATGCCTCAACTCGATCCTGATAAATGGTTTGCAGCCGGGATGAAATATCTGCATTCGCTCCAGAAAGGCGATGGCGAATGGCAACGATACCCCTTCTTCTATACCCTATTAGCGTTAAATGAACTCGATACACCAGCCGCGGTTAAAGAACTAAAATATGCTGCACCAAAACTCGAACAGTATCTGAAGAGAGCCAATCAGAAAGGGAAATATTCCGAACGAAGAAAGGTGCTGGCAGAAAGAATACTCAACAAGATAAGCTAAATATCGAAATTCGAATATCGAATATCGAAACAAAAAGATAAACTGAAAAAGATATAAACAAAAATACTAAAACTACGTTTTAATTTAATAATCTACTCTAAATTGGTATTTATCATTTATTAAATTATCTTATTATCATTTTGCCTGATTGTTTCGGATTTCGAAATTCGATATTCGGATTTGGGATTAAGTTATAGATTTTGTTTCGCCCAGGCGAACATAAGTTCGTTCCGGTCATTATTCCACGCCTTCTGATATAATTCCCGGCTGACCGTTAACCAGGTAGATTTCCGTTTCTCTTTTTCGGAAGTACCAACATCTACTTTCCCACCGGCCGCGGTATATTGTTCCCGGGTAGTACTCTGGATTCGGGCATATTTCCCCGACCATTCTACTTCCCCATATAAGGTCAGCTGAATCTGTTCCGGGGTTAAAACTTTCGCATACTGGTTTGCGATCCCTTTAATTCCAACCGTTATCCCATCCCGGAAACAGTAGAGTTTGAATACCCCATCGCCTTCCATATCTTCATATACCATCCCGGCTACCGGGAATTGCGCTCCGGATTGATAGATAATATGGTGGCTGAGTTTATCGGTATATTCCGGTGCCGAACTGGTTTTAACCGCTATGCAGGTATATACCACCCATCGAGCTAACTGATGCGGAGTAGCGTTCAGCATAATCACTTCCGCCGGCTTGATCGTTCCATCGTTATCTTTAACAGTATATTTGCATTTGATGAGCGGGTATCCTTCCCAACCCGGATAAGTGGTCGGTTCGCTATTTCGTTCCATATATCGGGAATTCAATTTCTCAGTGAAATACTTTTCTACCCGATTAACCGCATCTTCCGGCAAAATAAGTTTCTTCTGCCGGCTATTAGTATCAGGTTTATGCTGAGGCCATGACTGGCAACTCACCATCCCAAAAAAGCAAATCGAAATAAATGGAACTAATACCGTAACCGGTAAATTCAGTTTATCGAACATAAAATATAATAAATTCTAGAACCAAATGCCTAACTATTACCATTCAACCCTTTCAGGGTTGTTTATACTATATTTTAATCCCATGGGCTTCGCCCATGGCTATTCAAATTATCCCCCTTCGGGGAATATAGTATAATCCCTGGAAGGGATTAAGTTGAATAGCCGGAGATGCAATCTCCGGAAAGGTAATCATCTAATGAACTAACCCTGAAAGGGTTGAATAATCTAGATTATTCTTTAAATAAGGCATTTCGTTCTTGAACCTATAAATCTCCTTTATCGTTTGTAAATTTATTCAAGATTAGGTATACTAACATACCATATAATAATCGAATAGGAGAATAGCAATCAATGCCAATTAATCAAGAGAACCAATTTACCGAATTCGACCGGTTCATTAACCGGGTGATGAAAGACTGGCTCGCGCCAGGGGTAGGTATCGGAATAATTCAGAATAAAAAGATTAGCTATTTGCAATCGTATGGATATCGGGATTTAAAGAAGCAATTACCGATAACCCGGGATACCCGATTCTGTATCGCGTCATGCAGTAAATCGTTTACCGCGACCGCGATTGGTATTCTAGTCGATGAAAAGAAACTCGAATGGGATAGACCGGTTAAAGCATATCTCCCTTCATTTCGGATGTATGATCCGGTTATGACTAGCCGGATGACGGTCCGGGATTTAATGTGTCATCGCAGCGGATTACCCCGGCATGATAATACTTGGTTCAACAACCCGATTTCGAAAATCGAGATCGCGAAACGATTGCAATTTCTGGAACCGACTCGCACCGGGGCCGATAATCCCTATGATTTCAGGAATAAATATCAATATAATAACCTGATGTTTATTATGGCCGGGATATTAATCGAGAAAATATCCGGGATAAGCTTTGAAGAGTTTGTCACCGACCGAATATTGAAACCGATCGGGATGCATCAAACCCGGTTCTATACCAACGACTTGATGAGTAACCCTGATTTCGCTACCAGTTATTCGAAATCTAAGAAGCGATTATACCCCTATTTACGCGGATGGATGAAAGAGGTTGGGGGAGAACAATTATTCGGACCGACCGCCCCGGCTGGCGGAATTGTTTCAACTATTCCAGATGTATGTAAATGGTTAATCTTTCAAATGAATCAAGGTAAACTCGGAAGAACCCAGGTTATCTCCGAATCGAGTCTCAAAGAACTGCATACCCCCCAGTTTATCAATCCACCAGTATATTCTTATCCGGAACGATTGAACGCCTGTGCCGGGTTAGGGTGGATGATCGAATCATATCGAGGAGAACGGCTGGTGCGGCATAGCGGTAATCTCGGTGGATTCAGTACCCATATGTCGTTTATCCCGGAACGAAACCTCGGGATTGTGATGTCAACCAATATCGGGGTATCGCCATTAGACCCGATAATCCCATTATCTCTCTACGACCGGATACTAGGCTTGAAACCAGTCGATTGGAACCAGCGGAAGAAACTGGAATCGAAAAAAGAAGACCATGACCTCCGCATAAAACAGAAAAAGGATTTCAAGCATAAGGTTGAAACCAAACCTTCAAAACCCCTACCCGCATATGCGGGGATATATCAGCATCCGGGGTATGGGAAAATAATCATAACCTTCGACCGCGGTAAACTGGAACTGGAATATAATGGCGCTCAATATCAGTTAATCCATCTGGAGAAAGATAGTTTCAAGATGATCGAACTTTTACCGGGTGGAGATAAATATAAAGTATCGTTCGCAATATCAAAACCCCGGAAAATCGAATCGATTCATATCCCATTCGAACCATCAGTGCAAGATATCGTGTTTAAACGGAAAGGATAAGCAATGGAATAAATCAAGCATTTATATATAATGATATATAATTTTTTCTTGGAAGAAATCCGAGAACCGATAAAATCCAATCTAGAGATAGCTGAGTATACCAAGTTACTAGAATAATCTCTATTCGATTCCGTTCAATTCCGTCCGATAATATGACATATTGTCGTGCATATACTTATTGTCCTATCGTTTTATTTCGTTGGTATTCTATCCCAGACCTTGCCTAATTCTATACATATCAAGCATCGAGATAGCATCTAAAATCAGTCAACCAATAACCATTTTGGTTGGTATATTAATTGCTGTCTTTTAATAGAAATAACCAAATTATTTTAACGTTAAAGGAGGAAGCATCGATGAACAATATATTTCAACCCTCACGATTAGTTTCTTTCTACTCTCAGGTCATGGTAGTAACACTATTAACCTTTCTCATTTTAGCCTATCCCGGATTCCCGCAAACTGATATCTCGCTATCCGTTTCCGGTAATTCTGATACCGATTATGATAATGATATTGGTAATAATAATGTCGGTTATTTTTATGACTCGCTACTCCCTTATGGCCAATGGGTGCTCATGCCGGATAATACTTGGGCCTGGATACCCTATGATATGCCGGTCGATTGGCGACCGTATACGCTCGGGCATTGGGTATATACCGACTACGGCTGGACCTGGGTATCAGACGAACCCTGGGGTTGGGCTTGTTTCCATTATGGTCGATGGGATTATGACAATGATTATGGCTGGGCTTGGTATCCCGGTCGAGTATGGGGACCCGCTTGGGTCGTCTGGCGATATAATGATGATTGGATTGGCTGGGCACCATGTCCGCGCCAATTGCATTGGCGGGATGACCGAGGATTCGATTTGAAGAAATTCAATATTCAAATCATGATTGCTTCGCATAACTTCTGTTTCGTCCCAACCCGGCATATATTCGATAATGACTTGCATCGACAGATTATGCCGGTTACTTGGAATACCCGGGTGGTTAATATTACCAAACCGGATATGCGATATACCATCGATAATCATCGAATAATCAATCAGATGCCAGTAGAACCATCTCGTTTAGAGAATATTATCGGGCATCCGATACTCAAACTGAATCTTATTGCTGCAAATCAACCGACTAATAAAGTTATTATCCAGAACCACGATAATACTATTCAACTCTATAAACCTGATTTCCAAACCATAGCACCAACTGAACATCAGCGCCGATTCCCGAATATACCGAATATTTCTACTCCGATAAAATCGGCTCCTACCACATCCCAGCAGAAATCAAGGTTGCGGAATCTACTCTCTTCGCAGGAAGCGGAAAACCGGGCATTGCAACAGAAACATCTGGTCGAACAGAAGGCGTTACACGAACAGCATCAGCGGGAAATGGCACTACCGTCAATAACCTTCCCGAGAGAACAACTCCAGCAACAGCATCAAGCGGAGAATCAGGCATTGCAAGAACAAATGCAGCGCGAACAGCGGTTACTCCAGAATTATCATGATCGGGAGAATATGATCCGCACCGCACCGGCAGCACCGTCGGAACGACGATTTGAAATTAATCCATCGCAATCGAAAGAACAGTATCAACGGATGCAGCAATATGAAAAGGAACAAAGAAATCGAGAAAGCACCTCGAATATGCTAAAACATTGATCGTACAGACTAGCGATAATCATTTGAAACAATATTTCGATTGATTTCAGGAAGAGTGTCCACGCCGATATTGCTGGACCATGACTTGCTCATTCTACAATAACTTTATAAAATTATTAGGAAACCACAGTAGACCCTGAGAAACCCTGAGAATAATTTATTATGCAGATATATATTCCTGCTGTCGCAGGTCAAAGACTCGACTCTTGCGAGAATAATACAAAGCGACTCAGTAGTTCTCTATGCTTTCGGTGGTTAATTTAGTTTCTTATGCTTGAAAATATCGACCCGACAACAACCCAAGCTTGGTCTGATTTAACCGCGCATTATGCGGAAATGAAACAGGTGCATATGCGTGACCTGTTTGCTGCCGACCCCGACCGGTTTCATAAATATTCTATTCCATGCAGAAATATGCTGGTCGATTATTCCAAGAATATTATCAATGATGAAACCATGCGACTCTTATTGAAACTAGCAGAAGAAATCAAACTCAAGGATGCGATTGCCAAGCTCTTTTCCGGAGATATCATCAATGAAACCGAGCATCGACCGGTGCTTCATACCGCACTCCGGAATTGTTCTAATACTCCAGTCTATGTCGATGGAAAGAATATCATGCTGGAAATAAACGAGGTGCTGCAGCAAATGGAAATCTTTTCCGAATCGGTTATTTCCGGAACCTGGACCGGATTCACCGGCGAACCGATTCGGGATATCGTTAATATCGGGATCGGCGGCTCCGACCTCGGCCCGGTGATGGTTACCGAAGCGCTCAAACCATATAAGAAACCGCAGATATTACCGCATTTCGTATCCAATGTCGATGGCACCCAGATCGCTGAAACCTTTAAACAGATTCGGCCGGAAACAACCTTGTTTATCATTTCCTCGAAAACGTTCACGACGCAGGAAACGATGACTAACGCGCATACTGCCCGCGCTTGGTTCCTGGAAACCGCAAAAAAAGAAGCATATATCAAAAAGCATTTCGTCGCGGTATCCACCAATATCAATAAAGTGTCTGAGTTTGGAATTGATCCGAAAAATACATTTCGATTCTGGGATTGGGTCGGCGGCAGATATTCGCTCTGGTCGGCAATCGGATTATCAATCGCCTGCACTATCGGGTATGAGAATTATCTCGAGCTGCTGGAAGGGGCGCATGCGATAGATAACCATTTTAAAGATACTCCGTTCGATAAAAATATTCCGGTTATCCTGGCTCTGTTAGGCATCTGGTATACCAATTTCTATGGCGCGCAATCGGAAGCGATATTGCCGTATGACCAATATCTGCATCGGTTCCCCGCATACCTGCAGCAAGCGAATATGGAAAGTAACGGGAAGTATATCGACCGAACCGGGAAAGAAGTATCGTATCAGACCGGACCGATTATCTGGGGGGAACCGGGGACTAACGGCCAGCATGCATTCTATCAACTCATCCATCAAGGAACGAAACTGATTCCCAGCGATTTTATTGCGCCGGCAATAAGCCAAAATCCGATTCGGAACCATCATCAGATATTATTATCGAATTTCCTCGCCCAGCCTGAAGCGCTGATGAAAGGGAAACCAGCCGATACTGTTATTACCGAACTGAAAGCGGCCGGGAAATCGGATGCGGAAATCAATGGTATACTTCCATATAAGGTATACCTAGGAAATAAACCGACGAATTCGATACTAGTCAACAAACTCACCCCGGAAACGTTAGGAATGTTGATCGCCATGTATGAACATAAAATATTCGTGCAAGGGGTAATCTGGAACATTTATAGTTTCGACCAATGGGGAGTAGACCTGGGTAAACAACTGGCGCAAATAATTCTATCGGAGTTAGCAGACCGGCAAGCGCAAGGGAAAACACATGATGCTTCCACTCAAGGATTAATCGACCTGGTTAAAAAGATGCAGCAGAATAATAATGGGAATCATCGGCATTAGTCCGATTTAGCGGTAGTCTTCTCAACTCAAATCCTACCTAAATACCACCTTTAATGCTTACCCTCTGTAGTTTAGGTTATAATTTTAGTATGGGTACACATTATAATTCCATTCCAATACCATCGAATAAAGTATATCTCTATACCTTCGGCTGCCAGATGAACGAACATGATTCGGAACGTATCGCCGGATTACTGGATACCGCCGGATACCGGTTTGTATCCCGAGAAGAACAGGCGGATATTATCTTATTCAACACCTGCAGCATCCGGGAAACCGCAGAACAGCGGGTATATGGCCGGGTAACCCAGCTGAAACCGCTGAAAAAACTCAAACCGCATCTGATTATCGGACTCTGCGGTTGCATGGCTGAAAAATACCAGCAGGAGCTATTTAAAAATCTACCGATAATAGATTTCGTTATCGGTCCCCGGCAATGGATGCGATTGAAAGATACTCTAGATGCGGTTATTCGTACCCGACAACAGCGAGTGGTCTGTGGAACCGATATGCCGGTACAATCGCCGCAATCGATAAAACGTGATAGCCGGATCAAAGCCTGGGTCTCGATTATGGAAGGCTGCGATAATTTCTGTTCCTATTGTGTCGTCCCTTATGTCCGCGGTCGGCAGGTATCCCGACCATTAACCGAAATCAGGATTGAACTTGAACAATTAGCTAAACAGGGATATAAAGAAATCACTCTGCTGGGCCAGAACGTAAACTCTTATCAACATAAAGGTATGGGATTCGCTGATGTTATCCGTAGTGTAAACCAAATCGATGGGATCCATCGGTTTCGATATATGACCAGCCATCCCCGGGATTTCAATCTGGAAACTATTCAAGCGATTCTGGATTCCCCGAAATTCTGTGAACAATTCCATCTACCGATTCAATCCGGGTCGGATGCGATTCTTGCTCGTATGAATCGAGGATATACGATTAAACACTATCTGAACCTAGTACATGAAATCCGGGCTCGGTTTCCAACCGCCAGTATTACCACTGATATTATCGTCGGGTTCCCCGGAGAAACGGAATCGGAATATCAGAAAACCGTAACGTTAATGCAATCGGTACAGTGGGATAGCGCGTTTCTGTTTATGTTTTCACCACGAGAGGGAACGAAAGCCGCTACTCTGGAATCCCAGATACCGGTGTCGATCCGAAAACAGCGGATTCAAGAAGTAGTCGCTCTCCAGAAACAGATTAGTGCTACCAAACTCAGGCAATTAATCGGCAGTTCGACAGAAATATTGATTGAAGGATTATCGAAACATAAACCGAACCAATGGATCGGCAGAACCCGACAGAATGTGGTAGTCGTATTCACTGCAAATAAAACGATGCAACCGGGAGATCTGATAACGGTTACTATAACAGACGCTTCTGCATTTACTTTATTTGCCCGTTGGAATACCTAATTTATCTAGCCAATTGCTCTATACTATATATAGCAAAAAAAGAGTATTTCTGCTATATTAATACGCTAGATATTTTTCTTTAGAAGGTACCTTTCATCAAAAAATGTTATTGGTTATGAATTTAGACTCCACCAGTCAAGATAACGAGCCTGATACTGAGTTATCCCAACCAAATGCTCTCAGATATGGGACTGGTGAAAATAGACCCTATGGCATGAGCACCATAAAATTGCTCATGGTTTCATTAATCATATTAATCATCTGTACGTTTACCGTTGCCTTCCTATATAAAGCCGCTCGTAAAACGATTCTGGATGAAGTCCGCCATCAGCTGGTGAGTATCGCCAGTACCGCAGCATTGCAAATTGATCCAGTTAAACATACTAAATTGAAAACCCGGGCTGATGAAAATACACCGGAATATCGGGATTTAAAAGAGGCTCTCCATCGAATTCGGATAGCCAATCCGGATATCCGATTTATCTATACTATGGCTAGCACCGATCGCCCTAATACCTGGCAGTTCATCGTTGATGCTGAGCAAGACCCGGCCGAAGTATCGCATATTGGCGATGAATATGATATTTCGAAATTGCCGGAAATGCAGAAAGCTTTTTCCGGTGCCATCGCTGATAAGGAATTATCGCAAGATAAATGGGGCACGTTCTTATCCGGTTATGCACCAATATATAATGCTGAACTTCAGCCGGTAGCAATTCTGGGTGTCGATATGACCCAGGAAAATGTCCGACAGCGATTATTCGTTCTGCAAGGATATTCCATAGCGATCTGGCTGATTTTCTTTATCCTGGTCATCGCCACTTCGATACTTTATTATCAGCGGACTCATTTATTAACCGTCCAACGGGATGTCGCATATCAGCTATCATTAACCGATCAGTTAACTCAACTGGCAAACCGGCGGCGGTTTGATATTATGCTGGAATTCGAATATCAAGTTGCATCCCGATATCAGCGACCAATCGCTCTGATTATGGGTGATATCGATAACTTTAAGAATTATAACGATACTTATGGCCATTTAGCGGGAGATGAGTTGCTCCGGAAATTATCGCACTTGATTCAAGCGAGTGTCCGGAAAGTAGATTTAGTCGCCCGATTCGGTGGAGAAGAGTTTGTTATTGTGATGCCCAACACCGATGCTGCCGGTGCTGAAACGGTTGCAGAAAAGATTCGGAAAGTTATCGAAACGGAAGAATTCTATCCCGTTTCAGGTAAACTCATCACTCCAGTAACTATCAGTTTCGGGATTGCTGCATATCCAACGCATGCTGGATCGAAAGAGGAATTGCTCAACCACGCTGATGATGCGCTATATGCCGCAAAACAAGCCGGTCGGAACCGGGTTAAAACATATACCGCATCCCAGAAACCTAACAAATAAATCCAAATAGTTAAATCCAAATGCCTGATACATGTCAGATAATAAATGCCTAACCGGCATTATGACGGTTAGGCATTCATTTGGTATAGGTCCGATGTTATATAAACTATTAATTTTTGATTTTGATGGAACGATCGCAAACACTTCCCCATTAATTTTCGCTTCGTTTAATGCGGTAGCCCAGAAATATTTGGGGAAAACATTTACACCTCACGAGATAGTCGCGATGTATGGACCGACTGAAGATGAAATCATTGCGAAACTGGTTACCCCGACAGAGTAT
This sequence comes from bacterium, assembly GCA_041946755.1. Lineage (GTDB taxonomy): Bacteria > UBP4 > UBA4092 > JAOAEQ01 > JAOAEQ01 > JBHGBB01. The sequence goes on from JBHGBB010000027.1 coordinate 11,765, forward strand.
GAATCGGCAACCGCTGAGTTTTATAGGGTTTATGCCGGGAAACCGGATTTAGTAGAGCAATTTGCTGGTCTCCCGGAATTTTTGAATCAGGCGAAACAACAGCACCGGATTCTCGGTATCTTCACCGGTAAAGGCAGGAAAACCTGTTTAATCAACTTACGTGAGTTAGGGTATCAAGACTACTTTGAATATATCTATACCGGAGACGATGTCGAGCATCGGAAACCGCATCCGGAAGCACTATTGAAAATAATGCAAACGGCAAAAGTTGCGCCTGAACAAACGATATATATCGGGGATTCGATGTCTGATATCAAGTGTGCCAAATCAGCAGGAATAACATTCGGGGCAGCGTTCTGGGACCCGCTGGCGGATGAACGTATCCTCAAGATGGAACCGGACTATATATTTAAATCTATTAGTGGTTTATATAGCTTATTAAATCATACATAACATATTGTCAATTGCAAATTGAGCATTGAGCATTTTTAAATTTAAAATGTTAATTTTGCAATGCTAAATTATAAATGAGTCAGTATAAGAATCCCGTTCCTACCGTAGATATTATCATCGAGATGCCGGAAGGCGGAATAGTGTTGATTGAACGGAAGAATCCTCCGCCCGGTTGGGCGATTCCCGGCGGATTTGTCGATTATGGGGAATCCTTAGAAACCGCGGCAGTGCGAGAAGCGAAAGAAGAAACTTCGCTAGAGGTAGAACTGGTTAGCCAGTTCCATACTTATTCCAATCCAAATCGCGATAAACGCATGCATACCATTTCAACGGTATTTATCGCTAAACCGATTGGCGGATCTTTGAAAGCCGACGATGACGCCAAGCATATCGGCATTTTCACTGAATCAAATTTACCTGCCTTAATCGCTTTCGACCATGCTCAAATCATCACTGATTATTTCCGATATAAGAAAACCGGTTTATATCCTTTATAATATCCATGCCATACTAAACTTAGTATCGTTACTTCTGCTATCGCTACTCCAAAGAATATCACAATATACACCACCATAAATTGTATTAGCGATTTTATATTACTAGGTAGGGCAAGCTGGATACAACAATACGTTAGGGTAATTGCTGCACTAGTAAAACTTATCAGAACGGTAATTTTCCATAATATTGGTTTAATAACCTTAAAATATTGACGATGAGATATACCTAAAATAGCCAGGATTATGAGACCGAAGATAGTACTTATTTGCTGAAGAGTTTTATACAGTGATATCGTTCCCCAATTAGTATGGAATACTACGGTTGTAAGTATCGGTAAATGCCTGACCATCCATCCGTACTGATGAGTAAATGAGTCCCAGAATAGATGGGTTAACGCTCCTATTAGGATTGCCAAACACAGCATAAAGAAGCGCGATGATGGTAGAAAATGGAATTGATTCTTATCGGTATCCTGCGAAATCGATACATAAGATAATAGCGGTGGCTTCCATAGTCGATGATAAATCCATAGCAACAATAACCCTGCTGGAAGACAAAAGGATACAAGGCCAAATAGGGTATGACTCACATAGCTTATCGGAGCTCGATGGATGATATATTCCAAGTCAGGGGTAATACTGCCAATAACAAGAGCAGAAAATGGCAATCGTAACCGTTTTAACGGCAGCACAGCTATCGGATGGACAATGGTAAACGGCATCTACTAGTTATCTCGCAGGGGATTCTATTTTTCGATACTAATTTTCTCTATTTCAAAGTATACGTTGCGTTCAGGGTAATATTAATATCCTTCTGTCGGGTAGCGGTATTGTATACTCCATAAGACTGGACTTCAGTGGAATAGGGTTCATTTATCTGGAAGATACCGCTATGTGCAGCGATAAGTTTATTCAGCTCTACTCCGGCGTTTTTCGCTACTTCTTGCGCTCGCTTCTTCGCATCTTGAGTCGCTAATGCCAGTAGTTCCCGTTTAATTTCCGGTAAATTCGAGAAATAATATTCGATATTAGCCGAATCCAGAATAATCCCTTTATCAATAATAAATTTCGGGTTTAAAGCCAGTTTCTCGACTTTCGTCAAATCTTTTGAGATAACGAAAATGATTTGGCGGAGTGTGAATCCTATCTGCTGGCCGTTCCGGTCATATTTCTGTTCGGAGATAATCGGTTGGATCGTGATATCCGTCGAATCGACTCCATTCGCTTTCAGCAGGTCTACCAGGGTCAGTTCATCTTTCTGCAGCTGGTCATACCCGGATTTCATATCTTTTAAGTCCGCGATTCGGGTGATAGTAACTTTCCATTTGATAATATCCGATTCATATCGTTTGGTAGCGGTACCGATAACGCTGATCGTTTCTTTATTTGCCCGGCTGGCATAAAAAAATAATCCGAAGATGATTGATGCGATGATAATTGAAAAACCTAATCCTCTTATTTTCATAAACTACTCTCCTTGGCATAATAGTGTGTATATTTTGATACAAGTTATTGATAATTCTCTATTATATGCTACTTTCATGCCAAAAGAAAATCAAAATTTAGCCACAGAAACACAGAGACACGAAGCAAAATCAATGTAAAATGTAAAATGCTAAATGCTAAATTTAAAATGACTCCTCTGTGACTCCGTGCCTCTGTGACTAATCTTATACTAGGATTTAGGATTTGTCCGCCTTAGGCGGATTTGGATTTGCCTCTCGTGTATCCCTTAACTATCTTGCGGATATGGCTCTGGCTTAATCCTTTGGCGCAGGATAACCGGATGCTGATTTCCGCATAGATTACCCGTTCCGATAATCCGAGTTTCTTTAATCGCGCAAACATCTTCTTAATCCGTTGGTTCCGGTGTTCGATATATTCATGGAAATCATTATGTTCCGGATAAGGGATATAGACAACTTTCCCGCCAAGTTTCTGCCGGAGTTGGTTTAGTGCTGCTTTCTCTTCATCGGATAAATAGTCCCATAATTTAAACATTAGCTGCCCTCCTTTCTTCAATGAAAGTATCTTTTGCTCATGGAACTAGAATAGACTATTTATCCTTAGAGCCGAAGGACAGGGGGTAGACTCGGTCTAGCCTTTGGATAGACAAATGCAATCCTTCATGATATACTCAACATGCAAACGGAAAAACTTAAAAACTAAAAAACCTAAGAACCGAAGATGGGCTGCAGTTATAACCAAAGGAGAAGATATGAATCGAGAAGAAGGTTGGGAATTGGTTTGTACCAATGTGCAGAATAAGAATTTACGAAAACATATGCTGGCAACGGAAGCGGTATTGAAATCGTTAGCCGCCCGATTGAATGAACCGGTAGAACTCTGGTCGTTCACCGGGTTAGTCCATGACCTGGATGTCGAGAAAACCGATGCCGAACAGCATACCCTGGTTACCGCGCAGATGTTGGAAGAAAAAGGAGTCGCCCCGGAAATCGTTCATGCCATTAAAGCGCATAATCAGAAGGCGCCAGTAGAAACCAAACTCGACCGGGCGCTATTTGCTACCGATTCGTTAACCGGTTTAATCGTTGCCTGCGCGTTAATCCATCCGGATAAGAAACTGAAATCAATCAATGCGCAGTTTGTAATAAATCGGTTTGGCGAGAAACGGTTCGCTGCCGGTGCGCGACGCGAAGATATTCAGACCTGCACCGAACTCGGGCTGACTCTGGAACAGTTTACTGAATTAGCCCTAACCGCCATGCAGGAGATTGATCAAGAGTTGGGATTGTAAATCATCTATGAAAACTTATAAATTAACTTCCTTAAGTATAATCATGAATATTATTATCGGTCCTATTATTATGACCTTATTTGGGATATTTCTCTTAACTATGCTCATTTTCGGTAGAACGGCGAATAATCCTCCATTACTTTTTGATATCTTTTGGTTTTTAGGATTAGTTGGAATGTGGTATATAACATTACAGTACCCATTTGAAATTACAATACGAGATGATAAGACTATCGAATTCCGGAGTGTAATCAGAAAAATAATAGTAATGCCAATTGAAATACAATCAATTAAAGCATCTTATCCAGGATTTGCATCGGTAAAACTAACCAAGAAATCGTTTCATCTGATCAATCACTTTGATGGATTCCACGAATTTCTAACTACTGTTAAATCATTGAATCCTAATATCATCATTAAAAATCTCTAGACGAAATAAATCCTTGGCTAAAAAAATCAAATTCTCCTTTTGAAGAAACTGATTTTCATGCCACAGTATACTTATATTCAATTCATATCTACCGACTAATAGTCGGCGATACTTTCATCTTACTTCTAATCCATTGAAAACCTAAACAACTTTGGCTGGTATGATTTGAACTAACTCTCATTTTGAATTTTTCGCCATTGGCGAAAAATTCAAAATAATCGTATAATTCCAGGTATTTCAATATCTCAGATAATCATAGCGATTTGAAGTAGTTCATCAAGTTGAATTATTGCCAATTGGTCAAAAATTCAACTTGAAGGTCTTGGCGGAACGGACAACAACCCGAATTGGTCGAACCAATTCGGGTTCAATTCCACTTCAATAGAGTACAAAAATGTATTCTAAGAGAAAAAATAGTAGGTTTGTCTATAGGGTAAGAAAGAAGATATAACCTAACTCGTTTTGGGTAGCGAGAACCAGAAAGTAGCACCTTGCTCCGGATTATTCCGAGCCCCGATTTGCCCCTGCATAAGTTCAACAACTCGTTTGCAGATTGCCAACCCTAACCCGGAACTTTTCTCACCTCCGGTCGGTTTATTACTTAACCGGGCATATTTGGTAAACAGTTTCTGCATATCATCGTCAGTCAATCCCGGACCGGTATCACTCACTTCAACCACAATTTTATCCGGGTCATCTTTAGTACGAATCACAACCTTACTGCCTTTCTCACTAAACTTGATCGCGTTACCCACAAAATTCTCCAATACCTGCTGTACTCGAGCTTCATCCGCATTAATTTTCGGTAATCCTTCCGCCAACTCCAGATTCAATTCGATTCCTTTACTTTTCGCATAATCGAAATTGTTGACCACTACCATACTCGCGCTATCATTAACATTTATTGACGAAATAATTAATTTTAACTGGCCATCTTCCATCGCCTGGAAATCGAGAAAATCGGAAATAATCCGCTGCATCACTTTCGCCTGCGACCCAATTCGGGCAATATAATCCTGAACTTCCTTCGGTACCTGTGGTATCGGTTCAATCACACTTTTTAGGATACCGGAATATCCGATTACGCCGGTTAATGGATTTTTTAAATCGTGACTCGCGATCCGCATAAATTCATCTTTCAATTCCGCCAATCGTTTCAAACTCAGCTGGGTCTGCACCCGGGCGTTACATACCGGGAAATCGATCGGTTTGGTAACATAATCATTCGCGCCAAGACTTAATGCTTCGACAATATCTTCACTCTGGTCTTTCGCCGTCACCATAATAATCGGCAGTTCGGCAACCGTAAATCGCTGCCGCAACGTTTTCAATACTTCGATTCCACTAATTTCCGGCATCATGATATCCAGCAGAATCAAATCGAAATTACCTTGCACTATCATTTCGAGCGCCTGTTTGCCATCAACGGCAATTTCTACCGTATGCCCGATACGTTTCAATCGGCGGGATAACATATCCCGATTTAGTTCATTATCATCAACAACCAATAATTTCCCGAGTTCGATTTTCATAAGCTTATTATTTACCCAGCCATTTCTCGATTTTTTCGACCAACCGATTTAAATCGATCGGTTTAGTATCATAATCATCGCATCCGGCATTAATCGCTTTCTCCCGGTCGGAAGCCATCGCATGCGCTGAGAGACCGATAATCGGAATCGAGTTTATCGCCGGATTCGCTTTAATCTGCCTAGTCGCCTCCCACCCATCTAATACCGGCATGCTCATATCCATCAGAATCAAATCCGGCCGCGATTCTAGTGCCATGGCTATCGCCTGCTCACCATTTTCAGCAATAATGATTTCAAATCCACGCCGCATCAATCGCCGGGTTAACATATCCCGATTCAGTTCATCATCTTCAGCAATAAGAATTTTCGCCATAATTTATTTCCTACTATATTTATCGCCTATTTTTTCGCGCTGGTACTTTGCTGGCTGACCAGTTTCACCTGGTCCCGAATCTCGCTTAACAGCGCTTCCCGGCTATATGCTCCTTTTTGCACTATCCGCTGGACATGCCCTTCAAGCCGCTGCCGGTCTTCAACGCTCAGGTCTTTAGAAGTTACCACTACGACCGGGATACTTCTCCACAAAATGTTTTTCCGCAGTTCATTAACAAACTCGAATCCATCCATTTCCGGCATCATCAAATCCAACAGAATCAAAGCCGGCATATTCTCAGTGACTTTCTCCAATCCGATTTTCCCATTCTCGGCAGTATATACCCGCCATCCTTCTTTCTGCAGCATCCGGGTGATCATTTCCCGGGTCGCTTGATCGTCTTCTACCACCAATACCGGGCATGGTGGATGGTTGCATCGATATTTTCGTAAAATGGTTACCAGATGGTCTTTATCAATCGGTTTAGTCATATAATCGGAAACGCCAAGCGCATACCCCATATTCTTTTCATCAACCATAGTCAGCATAATCACCGGGATACTGGCGACTTCCGGATTCGATTTTAACGCGGTTAATACCGCCCAACCATCCATCTGGGGCATCATTACATCCAAGGTAATCGCTTTTGGTTTCACCTGCTGGGCTAGTTTTAATCCTTCTTCACCGCTTGGTGCCGTGACCACATTAAACCCTTCTTTCTGCAAGAACCGGCTCATTAAATCCAATACTTCCGGGTCATCATCAATTACCAGAATCGTATCCTGTGTCGGAGAAGCGATCCAGGTCGGTTTCGGCGCGGGAGGAGGTGCCGCAACCGGTTTCGGTTTACTTTCCGGCGCTTTTACTTCAACCGGAATACGAACAGTAAATCGGGTACCTTTGCCATATTCACTATCAGCGGAAATATCGCCACCCATCATCTCGCAGAACTTTTTGGTTATCGCCAATCCTAATCCCGTGCCCCCATATTTCCGGGTAGTAGAAGAATCCGCTTGAGTAAACTCTTTAAACAAATGTTGCATCTGTTCCGGGGTCATTCCGATACCGGTATCAGCGACAATAAACTTAATATACTCTTTTGCATCGGTTTTATCCCGAACAACTTCGAGCGTGATTTTCCCTTTTTCAGTGAATTTGCTGGCGTTACTAATCAAGTTAAATAAGATCTGGCGAACCCGGGTCATATCCGCATACATCGAACCCAGGTTCGGGGCACAGTTCAGTTCGAAAACATTCTTGTTCTTCTCCATTAAAGGATGCGCGGTAGTCGCGATATCTTGCACCGTATTCTGAATATCGAACGATTCCAGGAATAAATCCATTTTCCCGGCTTCAATTTTCGATAAATCCAGAATATCGTTTATCAGGGCTAATAGATGTTTCCCGGCAGAGTTTATCTTCTTCAAATCGGGAATGAAATCTGCCTGCCCGACATCCTGCGCTTCTTCCTGCAGCATTTCGCTATATCCGATAATCGCGTTTAAGGGAGTCCGGAGTTCATGGCTCATTTTCGCTAAGAATTGGCTTTTTGCCTTATTCGCTTCTTCGGCAGCCAGTTTTGCTTTCCGCATTTCTTCTTCAGCTTTTAGCCGCTCTTCCAATTCCTTTTTAATCGCTGCTCGCGATTGGTCGAGTTTCTTATTCAACCGAAATACATAGAATACCCCGAGCAGCAGCAGGATGAAAAAGATGGCGAAAATCCGCAAATCGATTTTCCCTTCAACCGACATTCGGTTCAAGGTATCGATAAAAACCGACCAGAAACTATCCGCTCGTTCTTCCGCCTTGATTATAGGAAATGACAATGAACTTAATGATTGGCTATACCCTGAACTAATGAAACTTATAAAAAAGGAGAGAAAAAACAAGGTTGGTTTCGATTTGGTTGAATTCATAATATCCTTTTTCGGCTATTATAGTAGAGTAAATGTATGTAATATTCTTATGCAAAACCTACATTATGTCAACCAAAAGTTGTTGGTTTTCTTTTATCTACGCTATGATATTATTAGTTATAAGTATAGCCCAGATTTGTATTTTATGCATCAAGGAGATGCAATATTATGTACCCGTTATTCCCGGCATTCAAACCAATCGAACTGAATGATAAACCAGATATCACCCCGATTTTAGCTGAATATCAGCCGGAAACCTCGGAATTAACTTTCACCAACCTCTATATCTGGCGGAATCATTATGGGATTCTATGGAGCAAATTTCAGGATTGGTTGTTGTTTCTCTATACCGCGCAGACCGAGTCGAAATCTGCTTTACCGCCTATCGGTCCAGCACCTCGGACTGATATTTGCCGGAAACTGTTAACCTGGCTGCATAATGAACAGGGGATAGCCAATCCTTATATCGACCGGGCTGATGCTCGGCTGGTAGAAGAGCTGCAAAACTCACCGGAGTTTCAGATCCAACCGATTCGCGATCAATTCGATTATGTCTATCATACCGCCGATCTGATTAACCTAGCTGGAGATAAATATCATAAAAAAAAGAATCATCTTAATAAATTCTCGCGGTCGTATTCCTTCCGATATGAACCGATGCAAGAAGCCTATTTCGAACCATGCCTGCAGCTGGCAGATACCTGGTGTTTAGAGCGGCGGTGTGTGGAAGATTTCGGACTTGCCGGGGAATGGGATGCAATTAAAGATATCATTCATCACTATCCGGTATTACAGCCGCAACTGCAAGGAGCGGTTATCTTGATTGATAACCAGGTAGCGGCATTTACGTTCGGTGAAATATTAAATGCGCAGACTGCGGTTATCCATATTGAGAAAGTAAATCCGAAAATCCCGGAACTCTATGCGGTTATCAACCAGCAATACTGTGCACGTGCCTGGCAACAGATACCGTTTATCAATCGCGAACAGGATTTAGGGGAACCCGGACTTCGGCAAGCGAAATTATCCTATCACCCAATCCGATTGGTAGAAAAATACCAAATTCAATTAAGATAATTAATTGTGGTATGATATGGTATATCTTTAGCAAGAGGAAACGGAGAGAGATATGTATCACTATTTAAAATTAGGTTTATTAGGAATAATTATTGCAATCAGCATTTCGAGTTGTATCTGTATTTCGCCGTATCGGGAGACGTTATATCAAACCTCAACCATAAATGCGTTGTTGGAAGGGGTATATGACGGCGATATATTGTTTACTGAATTAGCGAAACATGGGGATTTTGGCATCGGTACTTTCAATGCACTTGACGGTGAAATGATTGCTGTTTCCGGGAAATTCTATCAGGTTAAAGCCGATGGCAAGGTATATCCGGTCTCCGGAACCATGCACACGCCATTTGCGGTAGTAACTTATTTCGGGGCAAATACCACCCTAAGTATTCGAACAACGATGGACTTTCAGCAGCTAGAACAATATCTGGATACTATTATTCCAACGCCAAATATATTTTATGCTGTTAAAATCGACGGCCGGTTCGCGTATCTTAAAACCCGGAGTGTTCCCAAACAAACGCCGCCTTATTTACCGCTGGCTGAGGTGGTTAAGTCTCAACCGGTATTTGAATTGCGGCAGGTTAATGGAACGATTGTCGGATTCTGGGTACCGGCCTATGCCCAAGGGATAAATGTGCCGGGGTACCATTTCCATTTTATTTCCGATGACCGTACCGCCGGCGGCCATCTTCTCGATTGCCAGCTGCAGTCCGGAACGATTACACTCGATTATACCCCTGAACTCTATCTGGTTCTACCCCAAACCAGTGCATTTTATCATACGCAGCTTATCAAAAATAACCGCGCTGAACTGGATAAAGTCGAGAAATCACACTAATCGAGTTGCGCTATAAATGATATCCAGAACATGGTCTATCATTCCGGCCATCTAATAGAAATCGGCGTTTTTTATGCAAAATAATCTGGGAAAGCAATCGAGAACTTCATTAAATTTTATATTGTTGAACTTCAATAAACTCGGAATTTATATTAAAATATAGGCTCATATTATCGCAGGAGGAGGCTCATGGGAAATCAATTATTTACCGCAATATTAAATAATTATAAAGTAAAAAATAAAACCGCTATATTTATCTCTGTGATCGTTATTATCGCCATCTCTGTTTGCATAGTTATCTCTATTTTCCAAACCAGTTTCGCTAAACTCACCATCGATTATTTCGCATTCGCTGCCGGGATATTATTAATCACCGACGCGCTTTATAAACTTCGAACGGACCCGGATAAACCGTTGAGTTATCAGGTTGTCCGGTTCTGCCGCCTGATTATCGGCGTTTGTATTTTTACCATCCATGCCATGCAATTTATTTATAAAGTCTGATTCCAAGGGAGAACCTTATGCATAACATCGAGTCTGCAGTAGATAAATTTAAACAAGGATATAGTTGAGCTCAGGCGGTTTTCTCAACCTACGCAACCCAGTTTGGGTTCGATGAACCGACCGCTATAAAATTATCGACCTCGTTCGGTGGGGGGATGGCACGATTGGGTGAAGCTTGCGGTGCAGTCACGGGCGCAATGCTGATTCTCGGGTTGAAATATGGCGCTACTTCTGCAACTGATAAAGAGGCGAAAGATAAGACATATGCCTTATGCCGGGAATTGGTCAACCAGTTTACTGCTCGGAATCAATCGATTCGATGTAAAGACCTACTCGGTTGCGATATTAGTACGCCGGAAGGATATAAACTCGCTGCCGATAAAATGGTATTTAGAACTATCTGTCCCAAATTAGTTAAAGACGCGGCAGAAATACTCGAACAACTTATTTAATTTAAGATTTTAGATTGATGATTTTAGAGTTATAAGAAATCTGCAATCTGCAATCTTAAATCTACAAAAGAAAAATGTCTATAAATTTCGGTCGGGCTCAGGGATTAGTCGAAATAAGAATCGATGAACAGCGTTGTACCGTTTGTGGCTTATGTATTCGGGTGTGTAAAGGCGGACCGCTATCTCAGGAAAATAAGCAGATTAAGATCGATCAAACCCAAGGGATTGGATGTGTAGCATGCGGGCAATGCGTTGCTATCTGCCCCCAGAATTGTATCACCGTTAATGGTCGGGATTTGCTGCCGGAAGATGTCATTCCTATACCGGCTAAGAATTCCCGAACGAACTATGCTCAACTGCAAGCATTATTACTCAGCCGGCGGAGTATCCGAGAATATAAAGATAAACCGGTTGAACCGGAAGTAGTCCAACAAATCATCGATGCGGTTACTACCGCCCCGATGGGAGTCCCCCCATCAGAAGTATCAATGCTGGTCTTGAATAGTAAAGAGAAAGTGCAAGCATTTACCGCTGATATCGTTCAGAGTATGAAAAAGACCAAATGGATGTTCAGCCCGGCAATGCTCTATTTATGGCGACCGATTGTTGGGAAAGAAGGATATCAGATATTTAAAACGTTTGTGATGCCGCTCATGGAGCTGATTATCCAGAAACATGATGAAGGAGCCGATTGGCTCCTCTATAATGCTCCATTAGCGATGTATTTTTATACTTCACCCGCATCCGACCAGACTGATGCGATGATTGCCGCAACCTATGCAACCATTGCCGCCGAATCGCTAGGGCTCGGTTCTTGTATGATCGGCACCATCGCCCCAATCCTTAAGCAAAACAAACAGTTGCAGCAGAAGTATGGTATCCCTCGAAAAAGCCGGCATGCGATTCTGGTTATTTTCGGATACCCGGCATTAACGTATAAGCAAGCGATTAAACGCCGATTGGCTGAGGTTAAATATTATTAAAATTCTTAACCACAGAGTACACTGAAAAAAGTAGAGATAAAATTACTATATCAAACTAATCTTATTTTCCCAGTTTATCTCTGCGTTCTCTGCAGTTAATTTTACAAAAAAAATACTGCTCTCAAGGTTATTACTTGAGAGCAGTATGGTAAGTTTCAAATATACTAACTACCGACTTAGTCCAATAATTCTGCACTGGCAAAGAAGAATACCGGATAATCGACTACCGCATCCGCATTAATCAATCCAGCACCTTGTTTATCTGCAGATAACCCTAAATCAATCGCAGTAGTTTGTATAGCAGTTTTAATCTCTGCCGGAGATTGGCTCGAATTCTGCGCAAGCCGTAATGCAACGACTCCGGTAACATGCGGGGTTGCCATCGAAGTGCCGGATAAGGTAGCGTAAGCCGTACCTTTATAGGTTGAATAGATCTGCGTCCCCGGCGCGGCAATATCTACTTCCGGCCCGTAACTACTATAACTCGCTAAGCTGAGATTCGAATTGAGTGCCGAAACCGCGATAACTTCCGGATAGGCACCCGGATAATCGACACTATTTGCAGCACCATCATTTCCGGCAGCAGCCACCAGGGTTATTCCGGCATTATATGCTTTAATAATCGCTTCATGCTCGGAAGTATTAGAAGCATCACTACCGAAACTCATACTCGCTACCTGAATCTGATTATCAATACACCATTGTAATCCTTCAATAATATCGGATAACGACCCGATTCCAGCCGAATTGAGTACTTTCACCGCATAAAGACTCGCTGCCGGTGCTACCCCAACCACCCCAACGGTATTATTCACTGCGGCAACGATGCCAGCGCAATGACTGCCATGTCCATTATCATCATTCGCTGATTTCGTTGCTCTGATAGTATTAATCCCGCCTTTAACATTTGCAGCAAGATCCGGATGGGTTAAACTAATCCCGGTATCTAGAATCGCTACTTTAACTCCCGCACCTTTGCTAATTGACCATGCTGCCGGTGCATTTACCGTACCGATACCCCATGGGGTAACTTGGGCTGCCGGGGGTTGTGGCGGCTTTTTACCGGTGATATGGAATTCGATATCATCATCAATCCGTTTAATTCCCGCTTGCCGGGATAATGCCTTTTTTGCAGTTTCATCTGGTAGAATGACTGCTGCACCATTAATCAGTTTCAATGGTTTTACAAAGGTTCCGCCGAACTTCTGAATAACGTCCGATTTCAGGGTATCAGCTGTCGGTTGATCGAATACTATGATATATTTCCCTTGCGGTTGAGCATATCCGATAGAAAACAGGCAGAGAAGCAAACTTGAAATAAGTAATAAACCCCAAAAAGACTTGTTTCGCATAATAAACATATTCACCTCCTTAGTATTTTATAAGTATATGCGAAATTAATACCGCTGTCAACCAAAGCCATCCTATTTCTATTGATGGTGATGGAATGATATAATATATATTCTAGTTTGGTACTATTAAAAGGAAAAATTATGGGATTCGAATTCTTAAGGAAAATACCTACTCCATCAGAGATTTTGCAGGAAATGCCGCTGGATGTGGCGTTGAAGAAAGTTAAAGCAGCGCGGGATAAAGAGATCAAATCGATTTTCGAGCATACCAGCGATAAGTTTCTGATTGTAATCGGCCCTTGTTCTGCAGATAACGAAGATGCGGTTTGCGAATATGTCAGCAAGCTGGCGAAGGTGCAGGAAAAAGTTGCCGATCGCCTGATTCTCCTTCCCCGGATATATACCAATAAACCCCGAACTACCGGCGCGGGATATAAAGGGATGGTGCATCAGCCAGACCCGAATGAAGCCCCGAATATCGTTGAAGGGTTGAAAGCGATTCGGAGAATGCATCTCCGGTCGATTCGGGAATCGCATATGCCGGCAGCGGATGAAATGCTGTATCCGGCGAATTATCCTTATTTAGAAGATGTTTTGAGTTATGTCGCGGTCGGTGCCCGGTCGGTTGAGAACCAGCAGCATCGGTTAACGGTTAGCGGATTAGATATCCCGATTGGCATGAAGAATCCGACTAGCGGGGATTTGAATGTTATGCTGAATTCGGTACAGGCGGCGCAACTGCCCCATGTATTTATTTATACCGGTTGGGAAGTAAGAACTTCCGGGAATCCGCTGGCGCATGCGGTACTTCGGGGAGCGTTTAACCAATACGGTCAGGCGATTCCGAACTATCATTTTGAAGATTTAATCCGATGCGCAGAGTTGTATAAGAAACGGAAGTTAACGAATCCAACCATTATTGTCGATACCAACCATTCGAATTCGAATAAACAGTTTGAAGAGCAGCCGCGGATTGCGATGGAAGTTTTGCATAGTGCCAAGAATTCACCGGTCTTAAAGAAGATGGTTAAGGGATTGATGATCGAAAGTTATCTGGTTGAAGGCGCGCAAGATGTTACCGGCACCGTTTATGGCCAATCGATAACCGACCCCTGCCTCGGCTGGAATGCTACCGAAAAACTTATCCTCGATATCGCCGAATACTTAGCTACCTTCTAAGCTAACCACGGATTAACACGGATTAATACGGATTCTAACAATAGAGAAAGCAGTTTGCCCAAAGGGCAAACTGCTTTCTCTATTATATAAGTTGAATATTTTCAGCCCTAGAAGCTTTCGGAAATGAACCTCCGTCCAGCAAGCTGGACGGTATCAGATGTTAGAAATTTATTATATACGT
>JBHGBB010000270.1:0-3975 GCA_041946755.1 bacterium
GTTGGAGGCGACGAGCGGATTCGAACCGCTGAATAGAGGTTTTGCAGACCTCCGCCTTAGCCACTTGGCTATCCCGCCATGATTGAATAGATATAGTAATAAAAACTGCAGTTATCTGTCAAGCGAACTGAACCAAAAGGTGCGCCGAATTTTACCTATTCTCTCCGGTATCTTAAGCCCGTCCCAATTGGAACTGAAATTTCCGGTATTTTCCGGTATTTATAGGAAAAAGGCAAAATTATATTGTCAGTTTGTATTTAAGTGGTATAAAATAGATATGATATTTTATCGATATAAATGGTTTATATAGTTGCAATTAGTGTAGAACTATGCTATAAATAATATCCAAATTTACGGTTATTGCAGAATAAACCCGGTATTAGCTTGTTTTTTGTTTAATACCGGTATGATTTATGGCGGGTGAACCTATATCACATTCAAGCCCAACGCTGTTAAGCTATGTTTCCGGATTGTTTAATAGTCTGGAAGTAGCAGCGGTATATCGGTCATTAGTGGTGTTAGGGGCGCAGTTGATGGAAGCAGATGCCGCGGTATTATTCGGCGTCCATTTTTCCGATACCGATAAACAACTAACCCCGTTATTAGCCAATACTCCGGATCTCCCTGACGGTTTTATTAATCAACTTACTACTCCTCCTGCTCCGGGAACAAACCTGCCGATTAGCCAGAGTGCCGTTTCGAAACTGGCGAAAGGGTTCCGGATAACCACGGTATCCGATGTTTTAGACACCAGTACCGCAGCGACTTCGTTTGACCGGCAATTATATCTGGATTATGGATATCGGTCATTTATTGTAGCGCCAATTGTTGGGAAAAGTGAGTTGTTAGTAGTATTAATTCTCTATTTCCCGACGGCTAAAACGCTGAGTAAACCGGAATTATCCGGGCTGTCGACGTTCTGCCGGGAAGCGGGTATCGCGATCGAAAATGCCCGGAAATATGCGGATGCAGTTGCGGTAGTAGCTAAATCGGCACAGCTGGCGAAACGATTACACAGTATCGATTTAGATGCGTTAAAATCCGATGAAGTCGCCCAGCATCTTAAACAGTTTGAAGCGCTGGCGAATGTCGGGATGCTTGCAGCATCGGTTTCCCATGAAGTGAATAATAGTCTGGATGCGATTAAAAATTATATCTATCTGGTATCTGCCGAGACGGCAGCGGATAATCCGCATAAAGAATATCTGAAAATAGTTGAAACCGAACTCGAACGGACCGGGAAAATCATGCGGCAGTTGCTCGACCTCTATAAGCCGACGAAAGCGCCGATGCAGGAGATTAATGTTAACGAGATTATTGAACAGACGGTATTATTAATCGGGAAACCATTACGGCAGAAACAATATACGGTAATCCAGGATCTGGATAAAACCCTCCCTGCGGTTAAAGGTGTACCCGACCAGTTGAAACAAGTCTTTTTAAATTTATTTTTTAATGCGATTCAAGCGATGCCGACCGGCGGAGAATTAAAAATAACTACCCAAATCGATTCCGATAATCCGAACCAGGCGGAAATAGGTATTGCCGATACCGGGGTAGGGATTCCTGACGATAAACTCAATCGCATTTTCGAACCGTTTTATACTACGAAACAGGGCGGAACCGGGTTGGGATTAGCGGTATGCCGGCAGATCATCCGGGACCATAACGGTGATATTGCTGTCGACTCGAAATTGAATCAGGGGACAACGTTCCATATCTATCTACCGTTATATACCAAACAGGATAAAGCAAACGAACCGCCGGCGTTTTTTGAACAGCCGAAATCGAAATTGAGTCAAAAAGAACCGGTATCTGTGCCAAAGGAGAATAATTGATTATGGCGCCAATCCAGCCGAATTTCTTAGATACCCCAAAACAGGATGCGATTCTGATTGTTGATGACCAGGAGATCATCCGCCGGAGTTTATCGACGATCCTTGAAAATAGCGGATATCTGGTCACCTCAGTAGCTTCGGCGAAAGAAGCGATCCAGAATTTACATCAGATGCAATATTCGCTGGTCCTGACCGATTTACGATTAGACGGTGAATCCGGGCTGGATATTATCGAGCATGTTAAAGAATTCTATCCGAAAACGCTGGTCATCCTATTAACCGCATATGCGAGTGTCGAATCGGCAATTGCGGCATTACGGCGTGGTGCCTATGATTATCTGATTAAACCATGCAATGTCGATGATTTGAAACATACGGTACAACGATGCCTCCATATTCGGCGGCAGGGGATTGAAAATGAACAGTTGCGGGATGAACTGGAGAAAGCTTATTTCTTAACGGTACGCGCGTTAGCGGCGGCGATCGATGCGAAAGACCGGTATACCAAAGGGCATTCTGACCGAGTCATGCAGTATTCGATTAGTATTGCAGAAGCGTTGGAACAGAGTGTGGCGATGACCGAACGGTTAGTCCAGCATTTCCAATATGCGGCGATGATCCATGATATCGGGAAAATCGGGATTCCGGATAATATTCTGAAAAAAGAGGGGAAATATACTCCGGATGAATATGCGGTGATGAAACAGCATCCAATGGTCGGATATGATATGCTGCGAGATGTGCTGTATCTGAAAGAGGTTAGTCTCTATTTAAAACATCATCATGAATGGTTTAATGGGCAAGGGTATCCGGACGGACTTCAAGGGGATGAGATTCCACTCGGTGCGCAGATTATTTCGGTTGCTGATGCCTATGATGCGATGACTTCCGACCGGCCGTATCGGAAAAGTTATACCCATGAAGCCGCGGTGCAAGAGATTATCCATTGTTCCGGGAGCCAGTTTGCGCCGCGGGTAGTCGATGCGTTTTTATCGAAGTTTAAAGATATGGAACCGGAATATACCAAACAATATGTATAATCTATATGTTATTTTTATATAGGGAGGAATATTATGCCTACACAGAAGATTGATCGAGAACAGCGGAAAGTAGCGATCATTGTACCCGGGTTTCGGATTGAAGGGAAAATCCATATGCTGCCGAAAATGCGGTTATCGGAATTCGTTAATACCGCCCGGCAGTTTATCCCGGTAACCGCTGCGCAAGTATTCAGTTCTGACGGCAGCCGGAAACTCTATACCAGCGAATTTATGGAAATCAACCGGGATTCTATTATTACCATGATCCCCCTAGAAGCTAATCCCGACGCGACCTAAAACTACCGTATACAGAAGGCAGTTGGCGGGTAGCAGATTCCTGCTAACGGCTTACTGCCTCCTGCCAACTTGTTTTATCTGAATTCTTACTTCTAGCTTCTCACTTCTACCTTCTGCTTTTTAGAAGATGTTCCCTCGCATCTCTTAATTTGTTTTTCCTGTCTTCTCACTTCTTACATCTAACTTCTACTTTATATTTCGCATCTCTTATCTTTCAGCTATTTTTTAGTCTTCTCTTAAATTCTACCTATTTTTTATGACTAAACCGCGGGAAGGATTTAAACTAAACCTTAATCCGTTGGAAGTGGAAATGAATTAATTCATATCACTTTGTTTTACCGCTAATTTGTTTGGCACGATCTGAATATTCTTTCGCTTTATCATTTTGTCCAAGAGCTTGATATAAATTTGCAATATTTGTCAAGGTCATTGCAATATCTAGATTGTCTGTTTCTGGCGATTTTTCGTGAATTACAAGTGCACGCTGGAAGAGTGGTTCTGCTTTCGTATAATCTTTTTGTTCGTAATACAGTATTGCTAGATTGTTTAAATATATCGAAATTTCTGGACATTTTAGCCCTTCTGTTTTATCACAAATTGCGAGTGCACGCTGGTAGAAGGATTCTGCTTTCGTATAGTCTTTTTGCTCAGAATATATTACTGCTAGACCAATTAATGAAGAGATAAGATCTGGATGGTTTGGTCCTAATGCTTTTTCACGCATTGTGAGTGTACGCTGGAAGAGTGGTTCTGCCTTCGTATAATCTTTTTGCATAAAATATAGATTTGCAAGATTAAAT
>JBHGBB010000271.1:0-3959 GCA_041946755.1 bacterium
AAATCGAATTTCCGGATGCCCCAGTTGCGGTCATCAAGCCCAACTATCGCAATTTTAAATTTTAGTTTTAGTTCTAGAATCCCTTTATGAAACCGGGCAGTATGCGGTTTCCCTTTCGGGACCAGTTGTTTCCTGAGGATATCGGTTTGCGTTGCCCCATGTTTATCCAGATATTCAGCGATACGATACGCTTCCGCGCTTAGATGGCCATAAAAATGCTCTTCATCATATATCTCGGTACCGCCGGCAGCATAATATAATGCTAGAAAATAGGGTACGATATCTAAAGAGAGGAGGGTTGCTTTCTTCTTAACTACCCGGCTTAAATAGAGCTGCTTTTTCGCTTCCAGATTGAACTTCCAGGTCCACCAATCCGCATCGGCCGATGCCGCAATATTCCATTTCGGTAACTCAACCGTTTTCCCACCGAATAACAGCACAATATCGACCTCTCGGATAAATCGTTGCGCTGCCGATTCAGTCCGGAAGTTCAGTGAATCATTAATCCACCATTTTTTATTCCGATACTCTTTAATCCATTGTGCAGTGATTTGTTTCATATACTAGTTCATTAATAGAAAAAATAAAACGCAAAGACTAATATAACATCTTTGCGTGCTTTGCGAGAAAAGAACTCTAGGTTTATCTATTTCGCATTGGCTACTAACTGCTCAGCAATCCGGTTCGCTTTCTGTATCAAATCGGATTCGTTCATATTGACTAACTTCCCGGATTTAACTACGATCTTGCCGTTTACTATAACGGTATCGACAATATGGGAGTCTCCGGCGAAAACAATTGCCGCTACCGGGTCATGCAATGCTCCGGCGAATCCGAGCTGATTCATATCAATCATCGCCAAATCCGCTGCTTTCCCGACTTCTAGAGAACCAATATCGGTTCTGCCGATTAATGAAGCGCTGCCTTGAGTCGCAAGCCATAACGCTCTCTCGGCCGTCATGGCATTAACTCCGCTAGTTACCCGATGTAACAGCATGCACATTCTTACTTCCCCGAGCATATCCGAACTATCGTTGCTAGCGCTGCCATCAACCGCTAAACCAACCGGTACTCCGAGTTCAACCATTTCCGGTACCCGACATACCCCTGAGGCTAACCGCATATTCGAACTCGGACAATGGGCTACCCCAGTCTTAGTCTGGGCGAGAAGTTTTAGTTCCGCATCATTGAAATGAATCCCATGGGCGAACCAAACATCTGACCCAATCCAATCGGTTTGTTCCATATAGGCTAACGGTCGCACTCCTTGCATTTGCAAACAGAAGTCCTGTTCATCAATCGTTTCCGCTAAATGGGTATGCAACCGGACTTTATGATATCGGGCAAGTTTCGTGGTCTCTTTCAATAGTTCAGTTGTAACCGAGAATGGAGAGCAAGGGGCTAATGCCAACTGCAGCATCGAGTATGGCGCTGGATTATGATACTTTTGGATTAAGCGTTCGGAATCTTTTAGAATCTCATCGGGTGACTGGACTACATCGTCTGGAGGTAATCCGCCAAGCGATTTCCCGCGACTCATACTTCCTCGTGTCGGATGGAATCGAATCCCGATATCCTGTGCCGCTCGGATTTCGTCATCAATCAGATTCTTAGGCGCATTTTTTGGGAATAGATAAAGATGGTCGGTTGAAGTGGTGCATCCGGTTAAGAGCAGTTCGCCCATACCTACCAGAGCACTGGTATAAACCGCTTTTGGAGTCAGACCGCGCCAGATTTCATAAAGCGCAATCAGCCATTCGAATAATTCCGCATCCTGGACTTCCGGTAAGTTCCGGGTCAAGGTCTGGTAGAGATGATGGTGGGTATTAACCAATCCCGGAATGATAACTTTACCGGCAGCATCGATAATTTCATCTACCGGATAATCGAGGTTTACCCCGATATCCTTAATAACATTATCTTCGATATAGATACTGCCGTTTTTGATACGGGTGAACTCATCATCGCAAGTCGCTATTTCTAGCGCATTTTTAATTAGAATTCTTCTAGGCATATCAAATAGAAAATTATGTTTATTTATGCAATTAATGCCAGTGCATCCGTCCAATTAATAATAGTGGTATATTAATTATAATAGTAATATCAATAATAATTAAACCTAAATAATATATTTTATTACTTTCAAGTGAAGTTGAAAGAAAAAAGAGCATTTCAATAATTATAGCTATTATTCCAATTGCTAGAGCCCCTTGGAGAGCAAAGCGTTCTCCTCGTACTAATCCTTGTCCAAGTCTAAAAAGAAGAATAGTGACTATAACTGGGAAAATACCGCCGATAAAAAGACCAGTGAGAAAGTCAAATAGATTCCTTACTGATTCGCCACTAACATAAGGTAAAATCCAGTAACTAAATTCCGGTATACCCCAAAAACAAAAAAAGAAAATACTAAGAATCATGAAAAACCATCCATACAATCTAGAAAACAACGAGACCTGTTTATTACCAAGTATAGATTCAATAAATGGTTTCATAATTTATCAATCTTGATCTGGTTAATCTGCGGAATCTACGGCAAAATGTTTTATAATGGTAATTCTTTCCGGTCTTTCCCCGGCCAGTATTCGATGCCGCCGAACATATACGGCAGCCGGTCTTTAAACGTTCCGATTTCCGGTAATGGTTTGGTTCTGCCGACTTGATACCAATAAGCGGTACTCGACCAATCCCCTTCCCAATCATTGGCATGACCATGTTCGATCGAGAAATGCAACGACCGCTCGAAGTAAACCGGGTCTTCGATATGGAATCGGTATTGGGAATGTTTGCCGGTATAATCCTGATTCCCTTTAAAATGGTATCCGAAATAAGGGGTACTATACGGCTGATTTAACCGGTGATAATTCCAGGCACCGCAGAAATAGTCTTCGGTACCGGTGCCATGCAAATCCGGGGGCCATTTCTTCCGGCCGTCGATGAAAAACATATCGTCACCTTCACCCCACCATCCGGCTTGGTTGGTATCGATATTAAGCACACAACCGACATAATGCCCTTTCCCCTGCGTATCCAGAATAACATAGTTTTCTTTCCCGGTTGTATTCAATCGTTCCATACTTCCCCGATCGTTTTTACCCATTTTCTCCGGTTTCTTGAGAACCAGTTTCCGGCGCCAATGGGCGTGGAATCGAGCCAGGTCTTCCGGCATTTCATCCCATTCCTGATAATCTATATAAAAATAGAGGAAACTATCCTTTTCGGAATCGTTGGTAACCACCAATTTCGCCCCTTTTTCATAGGGCATGGGGAACCAGCAGTTCATGCCGAGATAGAACGATTGGATTGGCAACGATTGGAAATAAGCGGCTTTGGCATGACCGAGCCCGAAAAAATCGCCAATCGGAGTTAATACCGAAGGTGAATCCTCTTTATCCCAATATATTTTCAAGGTTAACGCGCGCAAATTATTATCCGCTTCCCGAGTAGTCATCCAGATATGGCGGATACATCCCGGGCCTTTCATTTCGCCGATCACCACCGATTTCCCGGCCGGTATCGGCCAGTTATCGGCATTACCGCCGGTAGTATCATATGACGACCAGCGCCGGGAACGTATCCCGGTTTTTAAGTTCGCTAAACTTGATAAAGAAGTTAACCCAAAATCCATACTGTTGATCCTTTCGTTCCGAGTAGTGTTTTGATGATAATCGTATTAGTAGAATATTTTATCCTATTCAAATCCGATTCAGCAACCTACGTTAAAAATAAGTACCAAGTATCAAGTACCAAGTACCAAAATGAGATTTTGCATACCAGCGCCAAATTCGCTAAATTCGTTTAATTTGCGGTTAGAATTAAGATATAATATATTGATTTTTATATCTGTGTTAATCGGTGTAATCTGTGGTTAAGTATTTATGTTGAATATCGATTTTGCCAGCCATAACGCGGAAGTAAAACAGGTTTGGGAAGCTTACCGTGCCCGGAACCCGATCCGCGCC
>JBHGBB010000272.1:0-3953 GCA_041946755.1 bacterium
GTAGACCGTAGACCGTAGACTGTAGACCGGGGAAAATAGATATACTCAGCTGGGTTCCCTAGCTACTAGATACTATCTATTATCTACTTATTTTATCAACATGGCAGGATTAATTATTATTGGGATTATTATTTTTCTTCCGATTCTATTTGTTGTGGTAACGTATAACTCTCTGGTTCGATTAAGCCAGATGATTACCGAATCCTGGTCGAATGTTGATACCGAGCTTCGGCGCCGGTATGATTTGATTCCCAACCTGGTAGAAACGGTTAAAGGATATGCCAAACACGAACGGGAAGTATTCGAACAAATTACCCAAGCGCGGGCTGCCGCAGTCGCCAATGCCGGAAATCCGGCTTCGCAAGCGCAGGATGAAAATAAACTTATCGGAGTATTAAAATCGTTATTTGCCGTAGTTGAGAACTATCCGGAGTTGAAAGCGAACCAGAATTTCCTCAAATTACAGCAGGAATTGGTTAATACCGAAGACCGGATCCAAGCGGCACGACGGTTCTATAACGGTAATGTTCGCGATTATAATAATCGGGTACAGACCTTTCCCAGTAATCTAATCGCTTCAACTTTTAATTATCAAACGAAAGATTATTTCGAAATCGATTCTTTAGAAGTTCGGAAACCGGTTACGGTATCGTTATAACTGTTCAATGAATAATACCCAAATATTGCATCGCAAGATATATCGGCTGATCTCGCAATTCGATGGTAAAGTCGGTATCGCATATAACAACCTTACTAATGGCGATGCATTCTCTTATCATGCCGAAGAACGATTCCCAACCGCTTCAGTCATCAAACTGCCGATTATGGTTGAAGTGTTTTTTCAGGTTAAAGAAAAGAAAATAAAACTAACCGATATATTGACTTACCAAAGAAAGAAACGGGCTCCCGGCTCCGGGATGCTCCAGCATTTATCCGATGGCTTGAACTTAACGATACTCGATGCAACTACCCTCATGATTATTCTCAGCGATAATACCGCTACCAACCTGGTCATAGATTTGCTTGGCGTAAGAAATATCAATACCCGGATGGAATCGCTCGGATTCAAGAATATCAAGTTATTCAAAAAAGTTTTTATCGATAAACCGATAGTAGCCCCGAAATTATGCAAACAGTTCGGTTTAGGGATGGCTACTCCCTGCGAAATGAATCTTCTGCTGGAATTAATTTATCGTAATAAGATTATCGATCGGCAATCCTGCCAGCAGATGATTGCTATTATGCAGAACCAGTTCTATACCTCTCAGTTAGCCCGATGGATATCCGGGAAAGAGGTTTGGGTGGCTAGTAAAGGTGGTGCGGTGAATGGGGTTAGGAACGATGTAGGGATAATTCATACGCCTAAATCCGATTGGGTACTATCAATCTTCTGCAAACAGGTGAAAGACCAATCCTGGCTGCTCGATAACCAAGCGCAGGTTTTGGTGGCTAAAATATCCAAACTGATATTCGATTTTTATCGGAAATAGATGAAATCCTTTAAAGCATATACGAATATACTATTCCTTATTACGGGTTTGAGTTTCCTCTTACCTAGTATTGTTTCTGCCTGCGGATGGTGTATGTCATTTACTACACTACTCCCCGTGTGGGAGTATACCGATTATGCCTTTCCGGGATTTATAGTTTTAGCTGTTTTAGAACATATAATTTTTAAAGAAAAGTTCTGGAAACGCATTGGGATTTATTTCGGGGTTTTTCTGATTATTTATCAGCAAGCTTCACTTGACCTCGGCTGGCTGATTTTTCTCGGAATATGCTTTTATACAATCTACAAGCATATTAAGAAATATCGTAATCCGCAGGAGACGAAACGAATTCTCCGTCTCCTATTTGCTGCATGCTATCTGATCTATCCGATTTTTGTTGTTATCGGATTTAATCAAGCGGCTAAGGATAATAATGGCGTTATCTTCTTCCCGAAATATGCTGCCGCGCAAATCCGGGCGAAAATCAGCCATGTTAATTATGATATGCGCCATATAAATGAAGCTTTAGATAAATATAAAGCTGACCGGAATGAATATCCGGTATCAAATGCTGGATATACACTCCCCAAAGCCCTTACTACTCCGATAGCGTATATTCAGGCAAAACAATTCCCTGTTGATATTTTAGCTCCATATCATCCACCTTTAGGATATACCACTAATTCCAGTCGGAATATGGCGATTATTGCCAGCCGGGGACCGGATTGGTCTTGGCAGATTCATTGGCAGCAGCCGGATTGGGCTGCAATGACTACTGAAGGGAATCTATTAGTCTATAATCCAACGAACGGAACAGTTTCATCTGGTGATATTTATCATATATCACCACCAGGGCTTTATACCTATCATAGCTATTAAAATCTCAAATTCAGAATCGTATGTCCCTACTCTAGCATCTATCAAACAACCACTAATCTCCCTGTCTATTTTATCTTTGCGCTAGAGACATAATCCTACCCTAATTGCAACCAAGAGGTGGATTATAACCCGAATTGGTCGGACCAATTCGGGTTATAGTCTGCTTTTCCAGTTAAACCAAGTTGAATTGGACGCCAATGGAGTCTAATTCAACATAAAATTGTATATAATTTATAATATCATTGATATAATTATAGTTAGCTATTCATGTTGAATTATTCTCAATTTGAGAATAATTCAACATGGAAATTATTGACCAATGGTCATAATTTCAAATAAAGCCATGCTTTTATTGAATTTATTATAGTTACGCTATTATCTTGAACTTTTGTCCAATGGACAAAAGTTCAAGTACCATTATTCGGGCTGAATATAAACAGCCCCTACTACTATTTCATCTGGTTGAACTGGGGATTATGGCAGGAAACGGATTGGTTTGGCGCGACTTCTTTTAATTCCGGGCGGATAGCATCGCAAGTTCCTTTAATGCAGACCGGGCATCGAGGATGGAAAGTACATCCAGTAGGTAATTCTAACAAATTCGGAATATCCAGGCTCCGGAGCTGGATCCCTTTTTTAACTCTGGTTTGTTCCGGGTCGGCTTCCGGTAAAGCAGCAAGTAATATTTGAGTATACGGATGAATCGGCTGTTTAATCACCTGCTGGGTCGGTCCGAGTTCGACTATTCTCCCTAAATACATGACTGCAATTCTTCCGGTTTTCCCGAAATATTTGGCTATCGCTAAATCATGGGTGATAAAGAGATAGGTTACCCCCAACTCGGTTTTCAACTTTAATAATAAATCAACGATACTTAACCGAATCGATACATCCAGCATCGATACCGCTTCATCCGCAACGATACAAGTCGGGTCGACGGTTAAAGTCCTGGCAATTGCAACCCGCTGCCGTTGTCCGCCGCTTAACTGATGCGGATATTTATCGATAAAATCGTCTACCGGTGTTAGATCAACTAATTTAAGTAACGCTGCGATTTTCTCTTTCGCATCATTTGCCGATTTAACTTTTTTATGCCGATATAATGGCGCGGATAAAATATCCGATATCCTTCTTACCGGATTGAGTGACGTATAGGGGTCTTGCTGGATTAATTGCACCTGTTTCCGATAAGAGGTAAACGCGGTTCTATCCCCATTCCAGATATTCTTACCGGCAAACAATATCGATCCGGAACTGGGTTGGGTTAAACCGGTAACAACTTTCCCAACCGTGGTTTTCCCGCAACCGGATTCACCGACTACACATAGGATTTCGCCCTGGTCGATCGCAAACGATATATCGTCTAGAACCGTTATCTGTTGCGGTTTCGCAAACATTCCGGTACGAACGGCAAAAGTCTTACTTATATTGTTCAACTTGATTAAAGCCATAATTGAATCAACGGAAAAACGAAAAAACGTAAAAACCAAAAAACCATCCAGGTAAAACTGTTTTTCGGTTTTTCGGTATTTAGGTTTTTAGGTTATCTTTTCTAAAACAGGCAATAAAATGCTCTTCTCCAAC
>JBHGBB010000273.1:0-3925 GCA_041946755.1 bacterium
TGTGCGCCCAAAGGAGACAGGCTAGATTTTATTTCTCGATCCATACGAATCTAATTTGATTATATCTACATTTTCACGCTCAAATTCAAGCAAGAATGAACTTTATTTTAAGGTATCCCAATAATATTGTCAAGTTTAAGTAGGTTTATTTTCATTTATTTTTGATATTATTCTCAGTTTTACTATTGGTAGGTTTCCGCTCTATCGCTCCAAAGGTTGTGGAACGATTATGGTTTGTTTTAATAAATTTCATAAGCTTATAGTTGACAAGAGCTTATAGACCATAATATTTTGCTATGGCTTGAGCAAGGAGGCTGCCCGCAGACCCAACTGCAATATCCCACGTTCCTGATGCAGCTTTACTTATCATTTTTCCAATCCAACCACTCACTTTTTCTCCAAATTTAGACACCTTTGTAGGTCTTCCTTCTATAGCGATAATTTGCTCTAATTCGTCTATATCTTCTTTTATTATTCCTAGTGAAATAAGATAGGCTCTCAAACTAGCTATATCTTCTTTTTTTATGGTCATCTGCAAATCTTGTGAAACCGAGCTATTTTCAACATTTCCTAATATTCCTTGAAAATTGTCTATACGAATTTCTGTGCTGGCAGCAGCTTTGCGTTTTTCATCTTCTGAAAAAGTTAAATTTTCCCCAAGTATACCTTCTTGCTCTAACTTTAAAGCCCACTTAAGTATTGTATTTCTAACAGCATCAATAATTGCTTCAATTTGATTGTGCGAGACAATACGAACTGGCAGCATTTGTATTGCAGGATCTTGTGTTTCTAGTAATAACTGTATAAGCTCAGGATCTAGAGAAATGGTTATCTTTGAATCGCTTTGAAATTTTTCTAACAAAGCAATAATATTACCAATTGGTTCTCTAAGCTCAACGTTACAAAAAATATCTGCAATTTCCCTATCTGGAAAGAAAAAAGGAATTAATCCACGATATGGATTTTTTACAAATATTTCAGCACGGCATTTACGGTAATCAGGTACACCTTTTTTATATCCCTGTAATTCTTGAAGTACCCATTCTCTAAAATCATTTAGGTTCAATTTAGTTGCAACTAATAGAGCTTTGCGAAGAAGATCTGTAATATCATGTTCTTTTTCAATTGCAAGGCTTTGTAATTCGAGTATAATGGACGTCTCTTTTTTCATATATGATTTTTCAACATATTCTCTTTTAGCTAAATTCATTAATATTTTCTATTGACGAAATTATATCTTGTTCTAAATATTTACGTCAAGTTAAGATTAATATATTAATAACATTATAATTATAGTCCTAATCTGAATGTAAAAATGTTTAACACAGACCGGGGAGTGGTGGGTATTGCTTTGAGCAATACCCACCATACTCCGGTATAAGGTCAAAATAAATGCTATTAGGGAAGGAACGGATCGGGTGGAGTCAGCCCTTTACTAAGTAGATGAATATATCGTCGCATATAGAGGTTCCGGCCGGTCATCTGGAGGTTTTCGGCTTTATTCCGCCATAGGTTGCGAACTGATTCCGATTCGTTCTGATATGCGTCAGAGGCTAGATTAAAATTCGATCTGGTCTTAAGTTGGTTTTTAGTTTTAGGGTTCTTGGGTTTAGCATACCGTTTCGAATAATATTTCCCGCGTTTGGACCGCTGATGGATTCGGTCCCGATATTTTCCGGTTAAACCTAATGCATAGGCCGGATGGGTCATGAACTTGATATCCAGTTCAAACGCTTCCGATTCTGATTTCAGATTCGCCATCGCCCGGTTCAAAGCTTTCCGGACCTGAGTTTTGGTTAAGCTCGGAGCAAGTTCTTCCGCCAATTTATCAACTAGTTTATCAAAAAATTCTTTCTCTTTAATGGGGATAGCAACTAGATTGCTCATATAAAAAAGTTATTAGTTTTCAGTTTTTAGTTTTTAGTCCGCCTTAGGCGGAAACAACCAACAACTAACAACTGACAACTGATTTACTGTTTTACTTCCACTTCATCAAAATACAGCCCTGCCCAGGAATTGGCAGCCGGATTAATCCCAACTAGCTGGACACTATTATACTGGGAAGACGAGGGGAAAACCAACTGCAGTTGATGCCATTCCCTGGGAGTCCATTTCCCGGATTGCAAGATCATACTCGCATTATCGATTACTTGAAGATACGCCATAGTATAATCATAAAAATATAAATATACTTTTTGCGTATTATGCATCGAGCTAACATCGCTATATACCCAGGCAGACGCATAAATATTTTTTTCGGGAGTCGGAAGAAAAAAAGTTTGACTTGCTTTCCCTTTTTGTCCGCCTACTTGCGCTAGAATAAGATTCGACCAGGCAGTAGTCCAAATGCCGGCTGTCGCCGTACCACTATATCGTTCTAAATCCCAGCCAATAAACCCGTTATCAAAACTCGGATTGACTAACGCTATGGCATCGAGCAGTTCCGGAGCGCCATCGGTAACCCGGATATAATCGATCCCGATACTTCCATACTCGCCACTATCAAAGGAATTGATAGCAACCAATTGCACTGCCAGTTTAGTTCCATGAGCATAAAACGAGATCGCTAACTCTTTCGGATTCCAGTCGCCATCAAAGTATCCACTACCGGCTTCAACAACTTGATTGCCAGAGGATACCACCTGATTATGCTCATCCAATTCCTGCAGATAGAGATACACTTTCTGTTGTTGTGAATGACTAGCGATCGTCGTCCATACCTTGGCTTTCGCCGTATACCAGCCGGGAGAAGGCACCGAAAATACCTGAGTTAGTTTTCCCTTCTCTCCCGGAGATTGATAGATCACCGCAAACCCATAGGTGGTATCCAGCGCTACCGCACCCGGTGCCATCGCATCCCCATATTTCTCAAAATACCAATAATTCGTATCATTGCTATCAGTAAACTCACCATTAGTGTTGAAATAAGGATTTAATGATACCTTGGTAACAAAAGCATCGCAACCGCCATTATAAGAGGTATCGAAAGCATTTATTGTGGTAGGGAAATTTGGCGAAGAAGTCATTCCGGTAACGTAGCAGTTTCCACTACTATCAACAGCAAGGCTATATCCATAGTCATCATTTTCACCACCCAGATAGGTTGAATATAATAATGCTGACCCATTGGAATTGAGTTCAGTTATAAAAGCATCTCGATTCCCACCATTAGATGTTGAATTAATAGCATCAAGTGTAATTGGATAATTTAAAGAATCAGTATACCCGGTAATATATGCATTCCCTAAGTAATCAACCGCGATCCCGGAACCAAAATCATAATCCGTACCACCTAGATACGTTGAATATATCAATGCAGTACCATCGACATTTAGTTTACTTACAAAAGCATCGGAAGAATTATGTAATGAGGTATCATAAGCGCCGGGAGTAGTTGGAAATAAATAAGAGGCCGTTAAACCTGTTATATAAGCATTACCCATACTATCGATGGCAATACTCTGACCATAGTCACCATCTTCACCCCCCAAATAAGTCGAATAAATCAACGTACTTCCAGTAGCATTTAGTTTGGTTATAAAAGTATCTTGATTACCACTTGGCGGGAATCCAAGAGTATACAATGAAGTATCAAAGGCATTAGGCGTAGTTGGGAAATTTGATGAACCAGTATACCCTGTAATATAAGCATTTCCTAAATTATCTAGAGCAATATCATAACCATAATCATCATACTCTCCACCCAAATAAGTCGAATATATCAGTTCGGTACCGCTTGAATTAATTTTAGCAACAAAAACATCATAATTCCGGCCATTAAATGAGGTATCAAAGACACCCTGGGTGATCGGAAAATGTAAAGAACCTGTAAAACCGGTTATATATGCATTATCAGAACTATCAATTGCAATAGCCTTCCCTATATCGCCACTCTCACCACCTAAGTAGGTCGAATATAATAATG
>JBHGBB010000274.1:0-3893 GCA_041946755.1 bacterium
ATTCCGGTTTCTCCCGGAGTTTAAGGGAACGAGCATTCCGGAGGATCGAATCAATCCGTTCTTCGAAATCGCCTTCCATATATCCCATAAGTAAACCGAGATGGCGAAATTGGACTGTCCGGATATTAATTAATGTCGGATGCGGACTGAGATAAGTATATTTTTTCTGATGAATAACATTCTTTGCATCGGCAAAATACTGGAGCCAGACTTTGCCATCATAAATAACGTTGCGGTAGCTAGCTTTTTCTTTTGGACAATAATCTGATGCTGACCGAAAAATATTGCCCCATTCTAACTCCCGGAGTTTGAATTTCTGGTTATCTCGACGAATCGAATCTCCGGTATACCAGCATTCAGAGATTTGGTTTCGATGATATTTGGCATTCATCCCTTGTGGGGTAGTATCATAATATTCGCTGGCAAAAGATTCTTCATATTTCACCTTGAAGGATAACAGTTTATCCTGGGTCGCCGCATATTTATCGAGCAGCAGTAAGGCAGTAGTATCCCGGATAGAGGAAGAAGAAACCGCAACTTGTGCATTACCGTATGCGGTATAGACAAGTATAATTAAGAGGTAAGAATATTTCTGAATGGCGTTCAGTCGCATTGGTTTTTATTCCTTTACATAATAGCTTATTCGCTGAAATCGAGCGGATTGCCTTGTTTATCGCAGGGCTTACCGTTCTTCCAAATATAGCTACCTTTCGGAACCTTCCTGGTACTTTCCGTTACCGCTAGGTTAGTTCCGTCGGGAATAGGATCAGGAACAAATGCATTGGTCAAATCCGGATTGAGTATCAGTTCGGTATTTTTATGGTGGATGGTATATTTGAGACTACCGGTGAAAAAGATTTGGCTATATTTAGCGGTTAGTTCCATGGGAACCCAGATACCATTTATCTTCTCAAATCGGATATCCCGGATACTCGATTCGACCCGGGTTTTAGCGGTTAGCGCCGGTTGGTCGTAATAATAGATATCTCCGGTACCGCGCTGCATCATAGCTTGCGCGATATGATATCCATGTTCCGGGTCGAGCCATACCGTATATTTCCCTTTCCGGGTAATCCCTTCGATTACATAGCAAAGAGCCCCATTAATCAATTCCGGTTTCTCCCGGAGTTTAAGGGAACTGGCATTCCGGAGAATCGAGTCTATCCGCTCTTCGAAATCGCCTTCCATATACCCCATCAGTAATCCAATTGGACGGGTTTGTATATACCGAAGATTGATGAGTCTCGGGTGCGGGCTGATATAGGAAGAATGCTTATTGATTATATTTTTTGCGTCGGCAAAATACTGGAGCCAGAGGTTTCCATCATACATAACGTTCAGGTATCCGGCTTTTTCTTTCGGCACAAAAACATCCGGGGTGCTGTTAATATTTCCCCAAGAGTGTTCTCGAAGTTTAAACCGATTCTTATCATAAGTGCATTCGGAACTGATATAGGTTTTATATTTCCCGCTATATCGCGCATTGTCTCCATAGGTGTTCAGATATTCACGATCACAGGTCTCTTCATATCTCACTTTGAAGGATACCAGTTTATCCTGGGTTTCGGCATATTTATCCAGAAGCATCAAGGCGGTAGTATCCCGGATAGGAGCAGCAGCAGCGGCGTTTTGGGCATTACTGCATGCCGCAAAAATAAATGTTATTGTAATAATAGAACTAGCCAGATTAAGTTTAAGTCGCATTTTTATCTCTCTTTTTAATATTCAAATTTTTTTCCTTGCTTATCCACTGGCGCACCGTTCTGCCAGGTATAGGTAATATTCGGGCCGGTTTTATCGAACCGTACCTTAGTTCCGTCTTTAATATAATTCGGAACGAACGCATTTAATGCATTAAAGTCCGGGTTCAAGGTTATCGACATCAGTTTATGGTGGATAGAATATTTATAGTTCCCCGTTGGGAAAGTTAGGCTTTCTTCAATCGTTGCTTCCATCGGAATCCAGATATCATCGATTCTTTCAAACCGGACGTTTTTAAGCGTATTCCGCATAAAAGTTCCTTTTTCGAGAGGTCTATCGACTGTCCAATCCCCTTCTTTTCGAACCACTTCCATTTGGGCGATTTGATAATCATGTTGCGGGTCGAGCCAAATCGTATATTTACCATATTTACCGCTGGCGTCGATGACTTCGCACGGAACCTCATTAATATTCTCTTGACTCGTACGAACGGAAAGAAGCTGTTGTTGTCGCAGAATCTCATCGATTCGCTGCGAATCATTCAGTTGAACATACCCAATCATCATCGCCCCGGGATACGCAATCGAAATAATCTCTTTATTCCACTTCTCATTTTTGCGAGTGTTGATATATGCCCCGCGATTATTCTGGTTGGTGCCGATGGAATAGCGAATATATACTTTCCCATCCCAAAGCAGACTAAAAAATCGGGGAGTCTCCTGGGGTACAAACCCATCGCGAAGTTCTCCCCAAGTATTATATTGAATACCATGCCGGATTCCATCAGACCGTAGTTCACCGCGATAGAAGCTTCTTTTTTGTTTCCCATTCAGATACATATTCGGTCCGCTGGTATAATGATCTTTTCGCTCAATAGCATCTTCATATTTTAGGATGAACGATTGCAGTTTATCTTGGGTCGCTTGATATTTAGCTAAGAGAGCTAGCGCCGGATTTTCGGTCGATGGGAGAACTCCAGATGATACTGCTACTGCCGGACCACTTCCCGCTACACTCGCAGCTAGTTTAGTGTCATTAGGTAGTAGCGATCGCCGGACGCCCATTATTACCGGCTTATCTCCAGCAGATTTCGGCGGTGCGGATAGATATTTATTAATGCCGATAAAAATGCCGCCGCCGATTGCGAGAACTAAAATCCCTTTCCCTGCCAATCCCAACGTCTGTTTACTAAATAGCGTTGAAATAATCGTTTTGATTATGCCGGGCGAGCTCGATTTGATGATCGCTGGAATCCAGCTGGTTCCTGCAGCCGCGGTTACTAAAGCGGCTTTCGATTTCGCAGATAGCGCGGCAGTCGCGCCGATGATTGCCAGTGTTCGCAGGATAACTTTCCGCGGTGGACGGAACGATGGC
Source organism: bacterium (assembly GCA_041946755.1). Lineage (GTDB taxonomy): Bacteria > UBP4 > UBA4092 > JAOAEQ01 > JAOAEQ01 > JBHGBB01. The sequence goes on from JBHGBB010000274.1 coordinate 3,076, forward strand.
GCGGTTTCCTGTAATATCGATTGCAGCGACGTTTGTAACGATTTCAAAGCTTGTCGCAATTGCCGGCCGACATTAGAAGGATGAATCGCTAGATATTTGGCTATCTGGCGATGGCTATATCCTTCCGCATAGTGGAGTAAAACCATTTCCCGCTGGGTTTCCGGTAGCCGGAATAATGCCGATTGTAACGCTTGGTTCTGGTCGAGGTTGATCATAGTCTCTCTCCCGTTTTTCTCTTGAGTATCAGGTATATCGGTAACGAGTTCATCTATCGGTACCATAGGTATCAATTTCGATCTGCGGTTGCCCTGCCGAATCCAATCGATTGCCAGATGCTGCGCTACCCGCACCAGCCAACCGGCAATAAGGTCCGGCTGCTGAACTTTATCCAGATTCAGGTATGCGCGCAAGAAAACCTCTTGCGCCAAATCTTCTGCCGATTCCCGATGCCGGAGCCGGCTGTATGCGACCGCATAAATCAATCCGAAATAGCGGTCGACGATCTGGTCGAACGAATGCCGGTTCCCGGATTTAGCGGAATTAACCAATTCCGCATCTGGTGGTTGAGAAGGTGGTACCGCTGCCATTGAATGCTCCTTAGCTAAGGATTAAATCACCGCTCTATTATAATACACGAATAGGAGGAGGAAAAGTTGCGTTGAAAAAGATTTCCACGAAAGCACGAAATAAAAAAAGCACGAAAAAGTACTCAATCGGCCGCCATACAACTACATGATCCATACGACCCCTATCGAGATGATCGACTCCCCTTATTACCACTGGCATATCGAAATCATACCAAGGCTCACCAAAATGGC
>JBHGBB010000275.1:0-3885 GCA_041946755.1 bacterium
TTGAGGACTATTTTTAATGCGCGGTTTCGCTAAATGGGTAAAGGTAATAACGATAACCAGAAATAAAACGATGAAAATAAAAGTAGTCCGGATATCATTCTTTTTAAACTCTAATAATTTCCAATTAGTAACCAGAAACGCGGTGGCCATAAAGGGAACTACCGGAATTCCTTTATTACTTATCGTGGATAAAAATAACGCGACAATAAACGAAATGATAATCCCCCAGCTAGTTGACCTTGCGTTCAACTCGAATCGCGGGATCAGGGTCAGAAATAAGGCTAGAAAAGTAAAGTCACCGATACCGATTATTGGAGATAAAACGGTACTACCAAGCTGTGGGTAACTGATAAGAAAATAACGGTAATAGTCTGGTACTTCAATAATTTTCGAGGTCGGTCCTGCAAATACACTCCATAAGTCCGCTACCGCAGCGACCAGCGCTAATGGAACAATAAAACTCCGCTGGTTTACCAGCAAACCAACGAGTTTGCCTAAATTAAATGCGATTCCCAGAATAGCTAAATCAACGAGAAAGATGGTATATGGCGTTGAAACCGTTATCTGGTTCGCATAATGGTCAACTACCGCAAAAATTAAGGTTAATCCAAACAGACTTGCGATTGATAAGGTATATCGAACATAGACATCGACCAGGTATAAGGTACTTGCTACTAGTACCATTGCTGATAGAAATATGAGATAGTTTTCACCCCAAAACAAAGACCCAGTTTCACCCGGATTAGGTATCTTGCTGGCGAAATATAGCATGAGCCAGAAAACCGTGCTCCAGATAATCACTGCTAGCGCTAATTCCCAATGCGAACTGGGTTTGTTGAGGTTATCTTTCCTTCGAATTATAGCGTTCATATATTCTGGTTGTTTAATTCCCCGATTTGGTAATGGTAGATCGTTCCATTAATTTATTCAACCAAACATTTTTTAGCTCGTGATACCGATATGCGGATTGGTCCAGATTCTCGACTTCCGGTTGTCGAATGAAATATGGTGTTACTTGAAAAAACGGAATTAACGGGATATCTTGCTGTATGATTTTTTCAACGCGGAGTAACCGGGTGGTGCGCTCCGATTCATCATCAGCAGATTTCGCAGCGTTCAAAATTGTTTCCAGTTGTGGGTGATAATAGAACGATTGGTTTCCTTCAATTCCGAAATTCTTTTCGAGTAATAAGGTTTGCAGGATAATTTCCGGATCGGGGTTATCTGCGAAATAATGGCAGTAAAATAAATCATAGTTTCCTTCTCGAATCCGCTGGCTATATTCCTTTGCCGGTAATTGTTCAACCCGAATCGGATAACCGGCAGCAAGGAAATTCGATTGAATTCGTTGGGCAATCAAATATGCCGCATATTCTTCTTGGTTAACAATAAGACCGAGCATCCGTTTCGGGAACCGCTGTACCATAAGTTGTGCGCTGGATAGCGAATAAGCATAAAACTCGGAGTCAGGTTGGAGATTAGCAAGTAAAGAAGCAGATAAGGTTCCATGATTATTGAGAACAATTTCAAGAATCCCTTTCCGGTCGATACCATATTTAAATGCTTGTCGAAATGCGAGATCAGTCATGGGGGCTTTCGTAAGATTAAATCCGAGATACCCGATATTCGGGGTATTTATTGGAATCAATAACGATTGCCATTGTGGATGTTCATCTATCCGATGGAATTCTGCTTCCGGAACGGAACATACATCCAAATTCCCAAGTTCGAATTCCAGCAAATCGGAGGTCGGATTATCGCTAAAATAGAACTGTATATTATCGAGATACGGTCTGCCTTCCCAATATTCGGGATTTGCGGTTAATCGGATAAATGGAGTCGTTGCTTCAGCGAAAATAAACGGACCGCTGCCTATAGGATGAGTATCAATAGCCGCACTATCTTCCGGAGAAACGATACTTGCTGCCGGTGAAAGTAGGGCATATAGGAAATTCGAATTTGGCTTTAATAATCGGAATTGAATAGTGCGGGAATTGGTAACGATGATTCCGGTAATCTGGGTTGCTTGTCCGGAAAGATATTCCCGATAGCCGCTTACTGACGAAAACAGCCATGATTTTGGGGCACGAAGTGTCGGATTAACCAACCGTTCTATCGAGAATTTTACGGATTCTGCGGTTACCGGTTTCCCGGTATGGAATCTAGCGGTGGTGCGCAAAGTAAAAGTCCAGGTCAATCCGTCAGCAGAAATCGACCACGATTCCGCAAGTCCTGGTATTGGTAGATTCTGATTATTCAACGCAATTAACCGATCATATAGATTCATTACCAACCATCGTTCTGCCGGACTATACCCTCTAGCCGGATCAAACGTTCCGACTTGACCGGGTAATGCTGTCCGATAAGTTCCGCCATATTCCGGGAGCATTGCACTATAACACCAGGTACTGAAATAACCAAAGATAATGAACCAATACCACCATTGAATCTTAATTCGCATACCTAACTTTTGTATCCGCTTTCTTTTTAGATTTAGATTTATTAAATTCGGCTAACAACGATTCCGCATGGTTCAATGCGGTAGCGGTTACAGTTTCTCCGCTAAGCATCCGTGCTATTTCCTGGACTCGATGGTTATTATCAATCAGGTCGATGTTAGTAAATGTATTCGTTTTATGCAATGTTTTTGTTACCAAATAATGCCGATGTGCTGCCGCAGCAATTTGCGGTAAGTGGGTGATTACAATCACTTGCCGGGATTCGCTTAATTCCCGGAGTTTATTTCCCACCACCTGCGCTATCGCACCACCGATACCGACATCAATCTCATCGAAAACCAAGGTCGGGACATCTTCCAGATTTGCCAGAATCGTTTTAATTGCCAACATTACCCGGGATAATTCTCCACCGGAAATGATTTTCGATAACGGTTTTATTTCCTCTCCCGGATTCGCGGAAAATAAGAATTCGATCTGGTCAATCCCAGTCGAAGTTACCGATACCGGTTTACCCTGATATACAAGTATACTTTCCGAATCATCTTTTTGGTTGACATTAACCTGGAACCGGGTTTTCACCATCCCTAATTCGGTTAGTTGCGTCTCGATTAATCGTCCGAGTTGTTTACCCGCCCGCTGTCGTTTAGCCGATAATTGCCCTGCGATATCAGTCAATTTATTTCGCAACGATGCAAGTTCCCGATCTAGTTCGGTAATTCGTTCTTCTTGATGAGTGATACTATTAAGACTAGCTATCCAACTATTTTTTAATGCAATTAATGCCGAAATAGTATCGCAGCTATATTTCCGTTTCAATTTATGGATTAAACTTAACCGCTCTTCAACCAACTCCAACCGTTTCGGGTCGATAATAATCTTATCGCAATATGCGCGTAGTGTGCGATAGAGTTCATCCAAATTCACCTTGATATTTTCAATTTCATTAACCACCGATTTCTGGGTTTCATCGATTTGCGATATCTCTTCAATTGCAGCCTGTACCCGGTTGAGTCCGGAGATCAACCCGCTGAAACTCTGGTATTCGCTCCCATATAATTCATCTACTGCTTTTACAGCAAGCAGCTGCAGTTTTTCCGCTTGACTGAGTAGTTTCCGTTCCGCATCAAGTTCTTCTTCTTCAGTTTCATGTAATTCCGCTTGATTTAATTCCATGATCTGATGATGTAATAGCTCCTGCTGCCGAACCGATGCTGTTTGCGATAATTTAATAGTATTTAGTTCCTGTTCAAGATTGCGATATCGAGTTAAGGTAAGTTTAAACTCCGTTCGTAACGGGACTACGCTGGCATAAGCATCAAGTAAATCCAGTTGTTTATTTAATTTCAGCATCGATTGATGCTGATGTTGACCATGGATATCGACCAGTTCAGCTCCGATTTGTAATAATAAGGTTAAGGTAGTGATC
>JBHGBB010000276.1:0-3879 GCA_041946755.1 bacterium
CAAACTGACCGGCGGTCAGTTTGCTTTTATCTACCATAAATCGAACCAATCGAATAAAAAAACGTTCTAATTTCAAAAGACACAATTTTTATGAAATCATATTCTTTTCCTCTTTTTCGGCATAACCCCATCTATCTCTAATCCATTATAATTCAATCGTTTATATTAATTTTGATTTAAAGTATCATATCTTAATTTAATGCAAGGTAATTGATAAAAATCGGAATATAGCATATAATTTTGACGCTATGAATTCAGTTGCCCAGTTGAAAGATGGATTGATCGTTTCCTGCCAGGCACGACCGGGAGAACCGCTGTATGATTCGCGAATTATGGCGGCGTTTGCGCTATCCGCAATCAACGGCGGCGCGGTCGGTATCCGGGCGAATACGCCTGCAGATATCCGGGCTATCCGGGCAGTTACCACACTGCCGATAATCGGGATTTATAAACTCGATACCCCGGAGTCGGAAGTATATATCACTCCGACTTTTACTGCAGCCCAAGAGATATCCGATGCTGGCGCTGATATTATCGCACTCGATGCTACTCCCCGGAAACGACCGGGAAATGAAACGGTAGCAACCCTGATAGATAAAATCCATACCCAACTGCAGAAACCGGTTATGGCAGACATCTCGATTTATGAAGAAGGAATCGCAGCCGCCCAATCCGGTGCGGATTTGGTTAGTACCACGTTATCCGGATATACGCCATATAGTCCACAACAACCGGGCCCGGATTTAGATTTAGTCCGGAGATTAGCCGATACCTTAAAAATCCCGGTGGTTGCTGAAGGAAAAATATTTACTCCGGAAGAGTTAGTTGCGGCGTTCGATGCCAGAGCTTATGCGGTGGTTATCGGCAGTGCCATCACCCGGCCGCAGGTTATTACCGCTCGATTCGTTAATGCGATAAAAAATTTGCCACAGAGTCACTGAGACTCAGAGATAAAAAGCTATTTTATATTTAAGATATTCACTGCGACTCTATGTCTCAGTGGCTAAGGTTAAACATGATCATCGGTCAAGAAACTATCGTTAAATCGTTACGCCAGTTTGGATTAGTTCCCGGCGATGTTTTGGTATTACATAGTTCACTTGCCAGTATCGGGCAGGTTATCGGCGGCGCTGATGCTGTAATTAATGCATTTATGCAGATTATCGGCGATAACGGTACCCTACTCGTTCCGACTTTCACTTATTCATTCAAAAGTTTTGGCGAAAAGAATCCGCCGTTTAGTCCGACCGAATCCCCATCATTATGCGGGATGATTTCCGAAACCTTATGGCACCGGCCGGATGCATGCCGCAGTTTGCATCCAACCCATTCCGTTGCGGCAATCGGTTTCTTCGGCCGGGAGATGGTTAAAGGCCATGATAAAACTACTCCGTTAGGTATCGGCAGCCCGTTCCATAAACTAAGCCAAATCGGGGGATTGGTGATGCTGCTCGGTGTTGGACAAGAACAGAATTCATTATTACATACTTCCGAGAAAATCGCCGAGGTGCCGTATCTCAATGTCTCTTATTCCGACAACCAATCCGGTACCGAAATCGCCCGGATTAAAACCGATAATGGCGTTCAAGAGATTCCGATTTCCGAAATCCCGGGATGTTCTGCCGGATTTAGTAAAGCGGAACTGGCATTGCGGGAACGAGGAGTAGTTGAAGAAGGATTGATCGGTTCTGCAAAAGCGGAATTGATGAAAGCCGAGAATGTGATTGATGTTATGCTCGAAAAACTTGGCGCTGACCCGTTTTTCCTGCTCTGCGATAATCCGGGATGTAAACTCTGCAATAAACGGAAACGGATTGGTAGAGCGATACTGCGAACATCTAAAAAGAAACGGAAATATCATCGACCTTAACCGAGTTATCAGTTATCAGCTGTCAGTTTTCAGACTAGGCTAACGCTTCGTCTGATATATAGTAAGAAAAACACCGAGAATCATTGTAACCCATGCACATTGCAAAAGACCAAATTCAGCGGATTCTGATTATTCAACCCAGCCGGCTGGGAGATTGCATCTTTTGCCTACCAGCGGTAGCAACGTTGCGGAAAAGTTTCCCGAACGCTTATATTGCCTGGCTGGTTGATGACCGCTGCCAGGATATCGTTACCGATAACCCGGATATTAATGAAGTTATTATTTTGCATCGCAACCGGTTGCAACCGAAACAGATAGCGTCTACCTGCAGATATATCTCCGAACTGAAACATACCTTGCGCAGTAAACAATTTGATTTATCGATCGATTTCAATGGCCTCCTTAAATCCGGAATTCTGGCTTATTTAAGCGGCGCTAAATATCGGATCGGGTCGTTTAACACACTCGGAATGCGGGAATTAAGTTATCTCTTTTCGCATGAAGTGCCGGTATTGGATTCGGAACAGCATGTTATCGACCGACATCTGGCGATTATCCGCTATCTTGGCGGGACCAGAGACGGCACCCATTTCCCGATCCAAATATCCGACCAGGATAAACAAGTCGTTCAGAACCTGCTGAAATCGCAGAATATCTCGACTACGGTACCGTTAGTAGTCATTCATCCGGGAGCGGGTTGGATTACCCGGCGGTGGTTTAAAGACCGGTTCGCCCAACTTGCCGATATCCTGATCGATAAATATCAGGTTAATATCGCATTCGTCGGCGGTAGAGTCGGTGGGATGAATGAAACCGGGCTGGTAGATGATATTATTCGCATGATGCGCAATCCGGCGATAAATCTTATGGATCAGATTTCAATCAAACAGCTGGTCGCATTATTCTATCAAACCCAACTGTTTATCGGTAACATCGCCGGACCGATGCATATCGCTACCGCAGTGAACGTACCGGTGATCGCGTTAGTCGGTCCGACCAATCCCGCAACTGATGGTCCGTATGGAGATAACGCGATGGTGATTAGAAAAGAATTATCCTGCAGTTATTGTCGCAAGAAACATTGTAAGACCTTAACCTGTATGGACAAAATTTCGGTTGATGAAGTAGCCGCTGCTGCCGGATCGATTCTGAGCCGTAATCGCACCTAACCATGTATTCCCCCCGAATCCTGATTATTAAAATGAGTTCAATCGGCGATGTCGTTCATGCCTTACCGGCATTAGCTACATTGCGAAATCGGTATCAGAAATCATTTATCGCCTGGGTGGTTGAAGAGAAATCATATGATATCCTGGTCAATAATCCATATCTAAACCAGGTTATACTTTTTGATCGCAAAAAAATAGTTCGATTATTCAAGTCCGGGCATTGGTTCCAAGGCTGGACTGAACTCCGGAAATTAAAAAAACAACTTACTTCACCCCGATTCGATATCGCTATCGATTTGCAAGGATTAGCCCGATCGGCATTCATTGCGTTCTTAGCCAGAGCGAAACAGCGGGTCGGGTGTTATGGCATGCGCGAACTTAGCCACCTTTTTTCACCGCCACCGAAATCCGGTAATCCGAACGCGCATGCGGTCGACCGCTCACTGCAAGTCATCCAATCGCTGGATCCTGATATTGTAACCATAGTCGAATTCCCGATAGCGATTGCTGAACCGGAAACCCGGTTCGCTACCGAATTCTGGAACCAGAATCAGGTTGATGATTCCGAGACTATTATTGGCATCAATCTTGGGGCATCGCATCCACTAAAACTATGGGGTGCAGATAAATTCAGTGCATTAATCGATCGAGTACATCAGGATAATCGGTTTCGGGTAATCCTATTCGGTGCCATGTCTGATATCGCATTCGCAGACCGGATTTGTTCTACACTTAAAACCCGGCAGCCGATGAATGCGGTTGGGAAGACCAAACTCCGGCAGTTAGCAGTGCTCGCGAAACGATGTGCCGTGTTTGTTTCCGGTGATACCGGTCCACCAG
>JBHGBB010000277.1:0-3876 GCA_041946755.1 bacterium
CCGCCGGTCCGCGATACGGTTCCGTGATACATTGCGAGCTGTTCTGCTACCTCCTTTGCCCCTTGCCCCCTTTGCCCCTTTCCTTATCCGATTTCGACCGCCGATCCCTCGCCCAGGATCCAGCTTCCCTGTGTTATGATTTTCACGCTATGCGAATCCTTCACCGTCCATTTTCGACAGGCATCGTTCTGTTTGCAGTCTGCTGGCTCACCGGGATTTCCATCTGCTTCGCGGGAGTGTCCCGCGAGATCCAGGAGCGTTATCGCAAGGGATACGAAAACAAGGCGTTGTTTTTGAAAATTCCGGTCTATGCCGAAAAGGCGTTTGTCAACATTACGGGCCGGAACATCAGGCCGGAGCAGGGTACGGGACAGGCGCGCTTCAGGGTCGGAGACCAGCTGCGTGTGCTCGGGATCGATTTCGGAAGCGATATTACCGTCGACTACTTCACCGACAAAAATAGTATGGTCACCACCTTCATAGCTTGCCCAGACGATACAATCAAGATAAGCGATAGCATCTTTCAGAATCGGTGCCCCCGACTTCTTGAATTCATAGCCGATATTCGCGAATTTATCTACTTTCCTTCCGGACTGGAATCCGAAATGTTTAGCGAGTTGTAGTTGGTTCTGACCCAAAATATTCAAGGTAAAAACGTTGCTTTTCGAAATCAGTTCATGAGTATACCTTACTTTAGCAATCGCTGCGGTGATTAATAACGGAGTAAAGGATAATTGCGCTGCCCAGACTACGGTGCATCCATTCATAATGTCTTCATATTTGGAAGTGACTACATAAACCCCGGAACTCATCTTGGTTAATGCTTCATTAATCGCTTTGGTTGACATAAATAATCTCCTTAACGAAGTAGAATCTCTGGTTTATTCTGGTTTCTATTCTAAACAGTCGAGCTGAGTTTTGTCAAACAGAAAACTTGAATTGCCTCGATTTAATTGCGATAATAGTTATAATAATCAGTTCAATTTACTTTTAAATAAGGAGAATATTAAATGATTAAAAAGATTAATATCCTAGTCATTATTTCGCTCATTGCATCCTTTACCATCGCATCTTATGCCGATCAGAAACTAGTAATCGTTTCTCCGCATTGGGAAGGGATTCGGAAGGAATTCACCCGAACCTTTCAAGGCTGGTATACCAAGAACTATAAAGATAATGTAGAAATCGAATGGATGGATCAAGGTGGGGGCTCTGATGTCCTCCGGTATCTGAAATCGGAATATACCAAGAAGCCGAATGGTATCGGGATCGATATGTTTTTCGGTGGCGGGCTTGATCCTTATCTGGAATTAGCGAAATCGAATCTGCTGGTATCATATCGGGTACCGGATAAATATCTGAAATCCATTCCAGCGACTTACTCTGGTATCCCATTATATGACAAACAATATCGATGGTATGGTGCCGCGTTAGCCGGATTCGGGATTCTGGAAAACACGGTTGTGATAAACCAGATGCGGTTACCGCAGGTTAAAACCTGGGCGGATTTGACCAATCCGAAGTTAAAAGGGTGGGTTGGTTCCGCTGACCCGCGGCATAGTGGTAGCGTGCATATGATGTATGAAATTATATTACAGGCGTATGGTTGGGATAAAGGGTGGGAGATTATTACTCAACTCGGGGCGAATACAAAATCGTTTCCGAAAGCTGCAAGTGTTACCCCGGATGATGTTAAACTCGGCGAAGTAGCCTATGGATTGGCAATCGATGTTTATGCCTGGTCGAAAATCAACGAGGTTGGGAAAGATAAACTCCGGTATATTTTCCCGCAAGGAGTAACGGTAATCAACCCGGATTGTATAGCGATTTTGAAAGGAGCACCGCATCTTGAAGTAGCGAAAGCATTTGAAACTTTTGTATTAACTCCGGAAGCGCAGAAGTTATTGATGCTGCCGAAAGGTGCTCCGGAAGGGCCGCAGGAGTTCACGTTGAATCGCATCAGTGTCTTACCGTCATTATTTACCGAATTGGGTTCTCGATCGATCATCGCAGTTGACCCGTTTAAAATTAAACCGGGATTGAATTACGACCCGGATAAAGGTGCGGCCCGATATATTTTGATTAACGATTTAATCGGCGCGATGATTATCGATACCCATACCGAATTGATGAATGCCTGGAATAAAGTTATTGCCCGGGGAGCTAAACCTGCAGCGATTCAGCAACTCTGCCGACCGCCGATTACTGAAGCTGATGCGATGCAATTAACGCAATCGAAATGGAATGATCAGGCGTTCAGAAATCAAAAAGTAGCTGATTGGATTCGGTATGCGCAACAGAAGTATGCTGCGTTTGGTAAGTAATTCTGAATAATGATAAAGTAGGGGCAGGATTTCCCTGTCCGTTATCATAATAACTATGTTTTCGGGCGAGGTAACCCCGCCCCTACTGCATGAACGATTTTATACGCTAGCTTAGAATCTACCGCGACGACCGCCGCCGCCAAATCCGCCACCACCACCGCGATGTCCGCCTCTTTTACCGCCGCCACCGCCGCCACCAAACCGACGCTGGCCACCGCCACCGCCACCGAAACCACCGGGACGAGGTTGCCGTTCGCGCGCTTCATTAACGACTACTGCTTGACCATCGAGCGATTGGCCATTGAGTTGAGTGATGGCAGCTTTTGCTTCCTCATCGCTGCTCATTTCAACAAACCCAAACCCTCTTGGTTCTCCGGTAAACCGATCGGAGATGATTGCTACCGATTCAACCTTTCCTGCGGGAGCGAAAAAATCACGCAATTTTGCTTCTGTAACTGAAAATGCTAAGCCACCAACAAATAATTTACGACCCATACTTACTATGCTCCTTTTCTTTGTGGCGGTATCCTGTACAGGATAACTAAACAGTGAAAAGGTCACTCGGTTTTGTCGAGAAGGGCACGATGTTGATTGCGGTTCTATCTACCTTGCGCTTTTAGACTGCTTTAATCTCTTGGTTAGGCCTAACACCACAATGGATTAAGTTAATTAAACTAGCCGGCCCACTGATTTAAGATGACGTTGGTGGGTGGTAAGTACCTTTATTATATCAAATTATCGGAGATAATCAAACTTTTTATTGATTTATTTATGGTGATCTTGTTTTAGAGTTCAGGTGATTAATGGATTAAGAAATAGTATATGCCATTTTGTTATCCTATTTTTTCCGTCTTCATAGTGGGTAGGGAGCAAGCAGTAAATTACTGCTTGCTCCTCTCTTTGGTATAGATAATCTATCGACGAAATATATAATTATAATAAAATCAGGTGTTGATAGCGAAAAAGAGGTTGATATGTCAACTAACTTCATATAAATCAAGTATCTAATAAAATAAATCTTTTTTTTATTGATAATAAGGAAAATAGTTCTTGACTATTCGTTTTATTTGAGCTATGATACCCTACCTTTTAAAGGTGATGATGGCAGTTTTTGGAGTTCATCTCATTGACGATATTGGTCAAGTGTGCTATACTAAATAGCCCAAAATGTATATAAACCATTGAAATAATAAGAGTTATTGGTTTATAGGGAAAATAGCTGAGATAGAATAAATTCGAGTTATTTGGTGTTATGATAATCTATAAAAAAATCCAAAATCGTTTGGGGGTAAATTAAATGGGGCGACGCAAAAAAGGAGCTGCAACGCCACCAGCAGCAATGAATAATAAACCGCGACGTCGAGGTCGGCGTCGGGTAGTCCGGCAACCAGAAACTAATTGGGAAGAGCATGAGATGCCGAGTTTTACTTGGTATGATGAAGATGAACAGCGGCGAATCTCGGAATTGGAAGCGCGATACTTGGAACAGAATGATGATGATTATAGCTGGGCGTTTCAGAATTAAGTAGGAATCGATATCAAAAACGCAACA
>JBHGBB010000278.1:0-3831 GCA_041946755.1 bacterium
AATCCTGAAACAGAATTAATTAAAGCGTTGACCGGTATCGAAACTTATCGGCATAAAGAAGAACGGGAACGCGGGATAACGATCGATATCGGATTCGCTTATTTCGATTTACCGAATGGAGAACGGGCGGGGATCGTTGATGTCCCCGGTCACGAACGGTTTATCCGGAATATGCTCGCCGGAGCGACCGGCATCGATTTAGTATTATTCGTCATCGCAGCTGATGATGGGGTTATGCCGCAGACGCAGGAACATCTCGAAATCCTCCATCTGTTAGGAGTAAGCCATGGAATCTTTGTAATTACCAAAATCGATTTGGCTACTCCAGACCGAATTCAAGTAGTAATACAACAAATTCAACGCTTAGCTGCTAATACCACTTTAGCGGACTTCTCCATTCTGCAGGTTTCCGCTATCACCGGCCAAGGGATACCTGAACTTAAACAGCAGATTATCGAAGAATCGCAACAAGTTCCGGCAAGACCAACTACCGGTTATTTTAAATTGCCAATAGACCGGGTATTTGTACTGCCAGGATTTGGTACTATTGTCACCGGCACCACTGCTTCCGGAATAATTCATCAAGGTAATGCAGTTCGAATCTTACCACAGAATATTGAAACCCGGGTCCGAAGTATAGAAGTGCATGATACTTCATCAGAACAAGCGCAAACCGGACAAAGAACGGCATTGAATTTACCGGGAATAGAGAAATTCCAATTACATCGGGGAAATGTGGTATGCTCACCGCAATTAATCAGAACCACTCAACGGATCGATGTTATGGTGCAATTTCTAGCTTCAGCAAAGATAGAACTTAAATCCGGCGCAAAAATCAGACTCCATACCGGCACCATCGAAGAACAATGCAGCATCTTATTACTCGATAAAGAGAAACTAAGACCAGGAGAAACCGGGTATGCCCAAATTGTTCTGGATTCACCTATAGCGGTATGGCGGAATGACCGATTTATCATTCGTGATGAACAAGCACAGCATACGCTTGGTGGCGGTAGAATTCTTAATGCTTTTGCTAATCGGTATCGGTTGTATAAAGAAACGATTGTACCAATAATTCAAAAACTCGATTCTACAAATCAGCAAGAAGTTGCTGTTCAGTTTCTTACTTTATCGAAGAGGTTATCGTTCCCTATTCCCGATTTAGCGGAATATCTGAATCTGCGAATTGAAGAAACAGCAGCGTTGGTTAAATCTATACCAGCGTTGATTATCTTCGAATCAGAAACAGTTCCCGAAGCAGCATTACAATCACGTGTTAATGCTCTACAAGATAATATTATTACTCAACTCCGGACGTTTCATCAAAAAGAACCGCTCCAAGCCGGGATGGATTTTGAAACTTTAAAGAATCTGGTTGCGCCGGAAGTACAACCGAAATTATACCGACAGGTAATCAACCAATTAACCTTACAAAAGATAATTTTAATTGAAGGTAGTATGGTGCGTTCAGCGGAACACCAAATCGCATTTACCCCGGAAGAAATAAAGATTCGAGAAGCAATTATTACCTTGTTTAAGACTCGGAAATTCGACCCACCGCGGATAGAAGAGGTCCCGAGTTTGATTAAATTCCCTGATAAAATGGTGCAAAAGGTATTAAAAGCACTAGAACAGACCGGAGTTATGACTAAAATATCAATAGATATCTATCTACAAAAAGAAGAAATTGAAATCGCTAAAACGGAATTGATTTCTTTATTCCAGAAAACACCGACCGGACAGATTAAAGCCGCTGAATTCCGAGATGCATTAGGTACCTCCCGAAAGTTAGCTATACCACTTTTAGAGTATTTTGATAGAATAGGATTAACATTGCGGAAAGGTGATTTTCGTATACTGAGAAAAAAGTAGGATATTACCGTAAAGATACTGCGGATATCGAGTAATAAATAGATTTTCCCTAACTACTATCTACTTACTACTATTTACTGCTTTTAACGGAGGAGGATGGCGCCCGGTGGCGCTGCCGGACTTCAAATCCGTGTGTTCCGATGACGAATCGGGAAGGTAGGTTCGACTCCTATCCTCTTCCGCCAGACTTCGTTAAGGCTTCTTCTAGCAGGTCAAGTTAACCTTTTGCAATAATGGATAAATATCTTTGATTCTCTATTTTTACTTAGATAGCACCAACGCAAATATTATTTCCCAATTGTCGTCTTTTCCTATATAATATTAGGATAAAACTATATTATAACCCTCTTAATTATACTCAGGGATAAAGGAGTTTGTTAAGTATGGATGCCCCAAAAAAAGTAGTATTAGCATATTCCGGTGGATTGGATACATCAGTCATGATTCAATGGCTGATTGATAAGTATGGATGTGAAGTTATCGCATTAACCGCCGATGTAGGTCAAGGAGAAGAGCTCGAACCATTGCGGGAAAAAGCAATTAAAACCGGTGCCAGTAAAATATACATTCAGGATTGCCGGGAAGAATTCGTTAAGGACTTCATTTTCCCAGCATTAAAAGCGAATGCAATTTATGAACAGAAATATTTATTAGCTACCGCTATCGGCCGACCACTCATCACCAAACATCTGGTAGAAATAGCTAAAAAAGAAAATGCCGATGCTATTGCGCATGGGTCTACCGGCAAAGGGAATGACCAAGTCCGGTTTGAAGTCTCAGCAATGGCTTTAGCCCCGGAACTTAAGGTTCTTGCTCCAGTTCGGGAATGGGAATTGAAAACTAGGGAAGAAGAAATGGAATATGCGCAGAAAAGAGGGATTCCGGTCCCTACTACCAAGAAGAGTCCCTATAGTTTAGATTTAAACCTTTGGGGAATTAGTATCGAATGCGGCGTTTTAGAAGATCCGTGGGTAGAACCACCGGCGGATATTTATAAACTTACTACTGCACCAGAGTTAGCTCCCAAAACTCCGACTTATGTCGAAATCGAGTTTGAAAAAGGGATACCAGTTGGATTGAATGGGAAAAGAGGCAATCCTATAGAAATGATTATTGAACTGAATAAAATCGCTGGGGCTAATGGTGTTGGCAGAACCGATTTGGTTGAGAATCGGCTGGTAGGAATCAAATCCAGAGAGATATATGAAGCACCAGCAGGAACCGTTCTTTATTGGGCACATCGGGAGTTAGAAGCGATTACCCTGGATCGAGAAACGGCGCATTATAAAGAATTAGTAACCCAGAAATATTCTGAGTTGGTGTATTATGGGCTCTGGTTCTCACCGTTAAAAAAAGCATTGGATGCATTTATCGATGCGACCCAGGAAACAGTTACGGGAACTGTCAGAATGCGATTATTGCAAGGGAATTGCGTTGCAGTAGGTCGGAAATCGCCATATTCATTATATAAACTCGATCTTGCGACTTATGATAAAGGCGATTTGTTTGACCAGAGCTTAGCTAAAGGTTTTGTAGAACTCTGGGGACTGCCGGTAAAAATCGCTGCTGCGGTCAGAGGTAAAAAATAACTTAGGATTATCGCTTTATATCCGGGGTGTATCTTTATACACCCCGTTATTTTTTCATTAAAAGGACAAAACATTATGCCACTCACACTAAAACGTTTCTCTACACTACTAATCATCTGTTGCTGTCTAGTATTATTAGCTTCAATATCTCCGGCTACGAAGGTACATATAACCATTCTATACACCAATGATGTTCATGGTCATGTTCTACCATTTGATAATGTATATCAGGGACAAGAAGAGAAAAATGTTGCGGGAGCCGCACGGCGGGCAACTCTCATTAAACAAATCAGATCGGAAAATCCTCATACTCTGGTATTAGATGCCGGTGATTTACTATCCGGTACTCCAGTCTCCGGTTTCTTCAAAG
>JBHGBB010000279.1:0-3765 GCA_041946755.1 bacterium
AAAATTATAACAATTTGCAATTAGAAATGTCTCTTGGAAAAATTGGAAAGTACCGGAATTTACTGGAATCGAATTATGGTCATATTTAGCAGATTGGGCGAAAGATTTAACTTGGTTCAATTTTGCAAATCGATGGCTTAATCCACATCAGGCGATTGGTGGTCCTTCCCCGACAACAATCAAAAAATGGGATGAGTTAACCCAACAGCGGCAAGTAGTAGCTATCGGTGGCGTTGATGCCCATGCAAAAGTATTAACTCCATTTAAACGACCAGTTATTCTACCATATCACCAAGTATTTAAAACGATACGAACGCACCTTGTACTGCCAACCACTTTTACTGGAAACTGGCTAGAAGATGCGAAAAAAATATATCGGGCTTTACAACAAGGCAATGCTTATTTGGCAAATGACGGTATCGCTCTAGCACATGGATTCTCATATCAGGTGCTGGATAGAAATAAAAACCTGCTTGGAACTATGGGAGAAATTGTTAGATCTCCATTACCAATATATTTGCATATTAATATTCCAGAAAAATCAATAAATGTCCGAATAATCAAAGGCGGAGAACTGGTTTGCCAGAGTGGGGAATCTAACATGGAATATCCAATTAATACTCACGGAGTATATCGAGTTGAAGTTTCATATCACCGCCACCCTTGGATTTACTCAAATCCTATTTATATCCAACCGAGATAAATTTAGATGTATATTAATCACGAATTATAGAAAAAAATGTTCGATTGCATATAAAAAAGTAAAATATCTAGTAAAAAAGCAAAAATTCTCTTGACAGTTATCTGAATTCAAGTATATAAATATATCAGTAAAAAAAGTAGAAAAAGTAGAAAAAAAAGCAGAGAGAAGTAGAATTAAATCGTCTGTTGTGATAATCTATTATAATATTTTGTAAATAAATCAGGTAAAATCAGCAAAATACTCATAAAATTAATATGCTCGCAAACCTGTTTAGCGCAAAAAAAGCGATCGCTATCGATATTGGCACAGGAACAGTTAAAGCAATAGAGGTCCACCGTACTCGAAGTGGCGTTGAAATTAGTCGTATTTATATAAAAGAAATTCCTTTTGTAGAAACCGATACTCCAGAAGCTCGAACTGCCGCAGTGATTGAGACAGTGACTACACTGATTAAAGAGAGCCGATTTTCTGCTAAAAAAGCAGTTTTTGGTCTTGCTGGACATCAGGTATTTGTTCGTAAATTAAGATTGCCCCAAGCTTCCGAAGATAGACTGGCAAAAATTATCACCTATGAAGCTCGGCAACAGATTCCATTTCCGCTCGATAAAATCCAACTCGATTATCAAGTTAGTCCTATACCAGATTCTACTGAAGTTGAAGTTCTTTTAGTCGGGAGTAAAAAAGATTCGATAATCGATTATACCGGATTTTTAAGTAAAACAGGTATAAAACCACTCTATTTAGATGTAACCCCAGTCGCGTTATTTAATTTCCAACAACTAGTTGATTCAACTCCGACCGAAGAAGCGGTAGCTTTGATTAATATCGGTGCTTCATCTACTGATATTAGTATAGTCCGAAATGGAAAACTGAGTTTTACTCGAACCGCTCCATTGGGTGGTATTGAATTAACCCGAGGTATTGCTACTTCGTTAAATGTTTCTTTACCAGAAGCCGAGAAAATTAAGATTGCTGAAGGAAAAGCTGAAGTAGAATTTGATTTGTTTGAAGAAAGCGGTGAACAGGATGCTGCGCAACAACGAGAGAAAACAATCACGACTGCTATTGCCGCAGGGTTAGAAAAGTTAGTCGGTGAAATTCGCCGAACGTTTGATTATTATATATCTCAACCGGATGGTATCGGAATCAGTCAGATTATTATTAGTGGTGGAACCTCTAAACTACCCGAGATTGATCGTTTTTTAGAAATGAAAATCGGAACACCGGTAACTTTAATCCAGAATTATCCTACCTGGCAAATGTTTAATGAATTGAAAGACAATTTTGCGGAACAACTACCATTTGTAACTACTGGGGTTGGATTAGCATTACGCGGGCTTCCTACCATAACCAATACCATTAAAGTTGATTTCTTACCGGCAGAGATGAAAAGTGTTCGAGAATTCTCGGCTAAACGGATAGAGTTTGGTATTGCTACTACATTATTAGCTGCAATAATATTTATCGGATCTCGATTCGGTGGAACCGAAATAGAACTAAAACGGCAAGCGATAGATTTATTAAATAAAAATTCTAATACTAGTAAAGTCGGATATGAAAGATATCAGAAAGTAAATACAAAAAATCAAAAGTTATCGAAACAATACGAAGAATTAATGATTGTCATCGGTAGTCGAACGTTCTGGCTGGATATGATTGCAAAATTAAATTCGATGACTCCAGTAGATGTTTGGTTTACCAAGATTACTGGGAATGTTGATTATACTTTAGTGATTGAAGGGAAAGCGTTAACCAGTAATTCGGTAGTCGAACTAGGAAAGAAATTCGGAAATCCTAATAATTCACCACGATGGTTTAAATCAGCAAAATTGGATATGATGAGAGATGCTGTGCCGGATGATAGATTGGGAAAACCGGTAGCGATATTTCGTTTTGTTATACAATGTACTCCACCGAAATTGACTTCATAAAAAACGTATTAACTTAAGGAAAAATTGTGGCCGCAAAATTAGATTTATCAAAAATAACTAAAGGGATTCAAAATTCTAAAGAATGGTTTGTTATTGGTGTTTTTGGTATTGTTGTTATAATTATGTTGGTATTACTTTCTAGAAGTGGAAATAAAAAAGCGGAAGATTATATTCCTCCGGTAACAAAAACCAAACCTGAAAATATCAAGTTTCCGGTTGCGGGTGCTAATGCAGTTAATAAAGTATTACAGGGCATGAAATCATTTGACGATTCTGATTATAAAAGCAAATTACTATCCCGGAATTTATTTGATTTTCGTGATGTGATGACCCGCTATGATTTTGAAAAGAAAATTAATGACAAGCTTAAAAATGCGCAATCGTATTTTGAGCAAAAGAATTATGATGAAGTGGTCCGTTTATGTGATGAAATTCTAGCGCAAGATTCAACGCGAGAACCCGCAATTCAATTAAAAAATAAAGCTATAAAAGCAAAATCAACGAGTTAAGAGTTAATACTTGACAATATTATAACAAAGACCAAAATAGGAGAAAAAAATATGTTTCATCAGAAAAAACGTTGTATTATGACAAAATATGGTAATATTATTACACAGTTTATTCAACAAACCATACCGCAATCGACAATAACTTTAAGGAGGCTTACAAAAGTGAAAACCATGCGATTTTATTCAACCTTTTTTATAGGATTTTTAGCTCTTTTTATATTATATCAAAATCCATCACCCGTGAATGCTGATGTTGTTAATAATGATACGCGAATAGCAAAATTGACTCCAGATCAACTTTCAACTTTTGAAAAAGAAAAACAAGATAAGATTAAGGATTTTGTTAAAAAAGGAATAGCATTATATAATCAAGAGAAATTCCTAGAAGCGAAAGCGCAGTTTGAACGGGCTATAAGACTAGATGCTAGTCAAGCTGATGCGTTAGATTATATCAAGAAATGCGATTTTGCATTAGAAAATCCGAATAAATACGCTGAACAGAAAGTAAAAGCTGCCGCCGAGAAAAAAGCACAAGAAGAAGCTATAAAGCAAGCAAAAGCAGAACAACTAGCGCAAGAGAAAGCAGCGAAGGAAGCCGCGAAGAAACAGGCCGAAGAGCAGG